>QIGL01000030.1 GCA_003228915.1 Acidiferrobacteraceae bacterium | reverse complement strand
CTGGACCTTAAAGACCAGGACCCCCAGAAAAACAGGCAGGAAAACCAGGCCCAATAAAGCCAAAATCACCACCTGACGGTGGTGGAGGCTGACGTGTTGATTACTGCCTGTATTTTTTGATACTAATATTAAGTTCATGTTTGTTCCTCGTCCGCAACCCTGCGTTTACGCATTAACCGCTTGCACAAAATTTATTGATGAAGCGTGATCCTGGTTCTGAGTGACCAGTTCCCATGCATTTTCATCAGCAAGCAGTGCGCGCAATAGTTTATTATTAAGAGCATGCCCGGATTTATGGGCACTAAACATTCCGATCAACGGATGCCCGAGCAAATATAGATCGCCGATAGCATCCAGTACTTTGTGTTTTACGAATTCATCTTTGTATCGCAAATTATCGTCATTGAGCACCCGGGTATCATCCAGGACAATGGCATTTTCAAAACCACCACCCTTGGCCAAACCAGCTTCCTGCAGTAATTCAAGATCTCGCATGAAACCAAATGTTCGCGCGCGGCTAACATCTTTGATAAACGAGGTGGAAGAAAATTCTATAGTCGATGTCTGGGACGATGTTTGCAAAACTGGATGATCAAAATCAATGGTAAATGCGACTTTGAAACCATCGTAAGGTTCAAACTTAGCCCATTTATCACCATCGGATACCCTGATGGTTTTGCAAATACGCATGTATTCCTTTGGCGAATCCTGCTCTTTAATGCCTGCTGATTCAATTAAGAATACAAATGGGCCGGCACTGCCATCCATAATGGGTACTTCTGGTGCCGAGACATCGACATAGGCATTATCAATGCCCAGCCCTGCCAGTGCAGACATTAGGTGCTCAACAGTAGAAATACTTACATTGTCAACTTTTAATGATGTAGACAGACGGGTGTCGGCTACATTTTCCGGGCAGGCTTTAATCTCAACCGGTTTATCAAGGTCGATACGGCGAAATACAATGCCGGTATCAACGGGCGCGGGCGCTAATGAAAGCACCACTCTCTCGCCAGTGTGCAGGCCTACGCCAGTGGCGCCAATTTTATTTCGTAATGTCCGCTGCAGAACCATAGTCCACGGGTCAACCCAGGTCACTTACCTTGCGTTTTTTTCAACTTCCAGAGTTTAAAAATAAGTACTGGCTGTTTAAATACACAGGTAATTATTAATTATATTTGCGCAATCAAATTAATCTAAATTAAATTAAATTAAATCAAGATAAATTAATCGTTATGATTGTCGCGCCTCCTGATCATATTTTAAAACGCGAAAACAACGCCCTTGGGGCGCCAATCGGCCTCGCATCTCTTCATGTGACAGTTTAGCTTTCTTTGAAAGCGCTTGTATTTAAAGCCAAAAACCCTGTTTTGTCCAGCGCGCAAGTTGCGCCGGGCACGTCATAGCTGGCAGGACACGACCAGCTTGCAATACTCCTTTATAAATCAAATACTTCAGCAATATTAGACAATGC
Source organism: Acidiferrobacteraceae bacterium (assembly GCA_003228915.1). GTDB lineage: Bacteria > Pseudomonadota > Gammaproteobacteria > Acidiferrobacterales > SZUA-150 > SZUA-150. The sequence goes on along the minus strand of QIGL01000030.1, from coordinate 20,143 downwards.
TAATCTGCTTGTTTCCTTAAAAAAGCTGGGATATCCAGGTAATCCATTCCCTGGCTTGCGGCCGGATTTGCCTTGCCCCTGTTTACTCGTGTGTTTCGAATAACCGTTGGCGTATCCATTTCGTCATAAGCAATAGACCCAGTCCCGGTCCTCACTACCTTAATCGGTTGTTGGCGTTTTTGTTGCTCGCCGAGACCGGTGGCAACTATCGTTACCCGGATATCACCAGACATTTCCGGATCAATGACAGTGCCAATCACCACGGTTGCGTCATCAGAAGCCAGTGCCTTCACCGTATTACCCACTTCTTCAAACTCACCTATGGATAAGTCCATACCACCAGTAACATTAACCAGTATGCCCCGGGCACCCGAGATATTTACATCTTCAAGTAACGGACTGGAGATGGCCATGTCTGCAGCTTGCACCGCCCTGCCTTCACCAGAAGCCACCGCTGATCCCATCATGGCCATGCCCATTTCTGACATGACTGTTCTGACATCCGCGAAATCCACATTAATCAGGCCCGGCCGGGTAATAAGCTCGGCAATTCCCTGGACTGCGCCTTGCAAAACTTCATTGGCCTTGGCAAACGCATCCAGCAAGGTTGCCTCTTTGCCTAACACTGTCAGCAGTTTCTCATTTGGAATCGTAATAACGGAATCAACAAACTCTGACAATTCCTTAATCCCATGATCCGCCACGGCCATTCGTTTGCTGCCTTCAAATGGAAAGGGTTTGGTAATAACGGCAACTGTCAGGATATCCATGTCCCTGGCAACCTGGGCCACCACTGGTGCTGCACCGGTACCGGTACCGCCGCCCATTCCGCAAGTGATAAAGACCATGTCGGCACCCTCAAGTGCTTCAGCAATCCGTTCCCGATCTTCAATCGCAGCCTGTCTGCCAATGGCAGGGTCAGCCCCGCAGCCTAGTCCCTTGGTTAAATTTGCGCCCAACTGCAGTACGGTTGGCACTGCGGATCGCTTTAGCGCCTGAGCATCAGTGTTGGCACTAACGAAATCAACACCTTCAATGTTTGCAGCTACCATGTGTTCTATGGCATTGCCACCACCACCGCCAACTCCCACTACTTTGATAACCGCTTGTTGGTCATATGTGTCCATTAATTCAAACATTTGATACCTCCTATCAACTACACGTTAAAGTTAAAGTTAAAAATAAATTTATTTAAATATACCCAAAACATTAAAAATTCCCCTGAAACCAGCTCTTCATCTTTTGAAATACTTTTTTAAACCCCGCATCCTCCATACCGTGATCCATAAAAGATTTGCCATCACCATGTTTGGCGCCAAAAATCACGAGTCCAATCCCGGTTGCATAAATCGGGTTTTGAATAATATTAGTCAGGCCGCCGACAAACTGTGGCAATCCCAGTCGTACTGGCATGTGAAAAACCTCTTCTGCCAACTCGACCATGCCCTCAAGTTTTGAGCTGCCACCGGTAATAACAACACCGGAGCCAATCACGTCCTCAAATCCACTGCGGCGTAACTCCGCCTGGATCAAGGTAAATAATTCTTCCATTCTGGGCTCTACCACTTCGGCCAGGGTTTGCCGCGATAACTGGCGAGCGGGTCGTTCGCCAACACTGGGCACTTCAATACTTTCATCGGCTTTCGCTAACTGCGTTAGCGCACAACCATATTTTTTCTTGATTTGTTCGGCATGCTGGGTTGGCGTGCGTAATGCCACGGCAATATCATTAGTGACCTGATCACCGGCAATAGGGATCACGGCCGTATGCCTGATGGCACCGTCAGTAAATACGCAGATGTCCGTGGTACCGCCGCCAATATCAACCAGGCAGACACCCAGCTCTTTTTCGTCTTCCGTGAGTACAGATAAACTTGATGCAAGTTGCTCCAGAATAATGTCATCTACTTCGAGGCCGCATCGGCGCACACACTTGATAATATTCTGGGCCGCGCTGACTGCACCGGTCACGACATGTACCTTTGCCTCAAGCCTGACGCCGCTCATACCTATTGGCTCACGAATACCTTCTTGTTTATCGATAATAAATTCCTGGGGCAGTACATGCAGTATCTTTTGGTCTGCTGGAATAGCCAGTGCCCGCGCCGCTTCGATGACACGCTCAACGTCATCCCGGGCAACTTCCCTGTCCTTGATCGCGACAATGCCATGGGAATTGAAACTACTAATATGACTACCCGCGATCCCGGCAAACACCGAATGAATCTGACAACCCGCCATTAGTTCAGCTTCTTCGACGGCGCGTTGAATTGATTGCACCGTCGATTCAATATTCACCACGACACCTTTTTTGAGTCCACGCGAAGGATGATGGCCGACGCCAATCACTTCGATTTCCCCGGTTTGAGATATTTCACCAACAATGGCGAGCACCTTTGATGTCCCGATATCAAGACCTACAATCAGCTTTTCGTCGTCACGCTTTGACATATGTCCCCCATAAAACGCTATGCTTGAATTCATTACTTGCCGTTTCATTCCAGAGCACCGCAAATCCATTGGTATAACGCAGATCTACGCGGCTGAATGCGCCCTGGTGTCTTGCCAGAATGTCCTGGTAACTATTAAGGAATCTTTTTATTCGCGACTCGATATCATGTTTTCCTAAAATAATTTCAATGCCTGTATCCGTAATAAGGCGATAACTGCCTCTCTTGGAAACAATTAACTTGTTAAGACCAATGCCAATATTCTTGAATCTTTGCTGGTAGTTTTTAAAGATTTGCAAAAGCTGTTCTGAGTCTTTTTCCGGCCCTGTTATAAAGGGCATCGCTTCTGTCTCCAGTCTTGTGCTGTCTAAATTAACAATATCTCCGTCACTGTTCAGCCAGACATTCTTGCCCCAGCGCGCAACAATTTCCTGCTCCATGAACTCGACATATAAACCTGATGGCCACTTCCGCCTGACGGAAGCACGATAAATCCACGGCAACTTTTCGATATCAATTTGTATAGTTTCCAGGTTCACCACCAGAAAATTATTTTTCAGATGTTTGGCGACGACATTCTCAAGCTGGGTATGGGTAATATTTTTAAATCGTCCTTTAAAGGTTACTTCTTCTATTGGCATCGTGCCTGACCGCAGTCCCCAATCCATGAATAGCATCACAACAGAAACAACAAGAACAAGAACAATTGCCTGTACCATGAACCTGATATGTCGATGGCCAAACATTTGAGCCATAAGCCCTGTGTCAGTGGCGGTCAACATAACTACTCTCCAGAATCTTTATCATGAGTTCGTTAAAATCCAAACCGGCCTGTTTTGCCGCCATTGGTACCAGGCTATGATCAGTCAGCCCAGGCACTGTGTTTACCTCCAATACGTAAGGTGTGCCATTTTTATCCAGCAAAAAATCAACACGACCCCAGCCCTGACAACCAACAGTGTCGAAAGCCTTAATAGCAATGTCGGCCAGTTTTTTCTCGGCCTTTGCCGGAAGTCCGGCGGGACATAAATAGCGCGTCTTGCTTGATAAATACTTGGCATCGTAATCATAAAATTCGGCATCAGTCTCAACACATATTGCTGGCAATGTTTCTCTGCCCAGGATAGACACCGTGTACTCCTTACCTTCGATATATCGTTCGGCAAATATGCAATCGTCATGTCCACGGGCCAACTTCCAGGCCGCCAGAATATTTTCCGGTTTTTTAACAATGGTCATGCCAAGGCTTGAGCCTTCACGAGATGGTTTAACAACCACCGGGTAAGCCAGCCAGTCTTGCACGTCCTGAAAACTACCCTGGGATTTAAGCTCAATATATTCTGGTGTAATAATGCCGACCGAGTTCCAGAGACGTTTACTTCGCAACTTGTCCATACCGAGCGCAGAGGCAAGTACACCACTGCCGGTATAGGGAATATTCATCATCTCGAGACCACCCTGAACAACACCGTCTTCACCCCACTGACCATGGAGTGCAATAAACGCACGATCAAAATTTCCGGTACGCATTTTCTCAAACAAGTCATAACCTGCATCTACTTCGGTTGCATTAATACCACTGCTTACCAGGCTCGCTAAAACAGCCCTTCCACTTTTCAGTGAAATTTTTCGCTCGGTCGAGATACCGCCCATGAGTACGGCAACTTTTCCAAAATCCTCAGGATTCACCGGGCCTCTCCTATGATTCTCACTTCAGGCTCTAATGTGATGGCATGTTGTTTTTTTACCTGCAACTGCACCTCATAAATCAAATTTTCTATATCTGCTGCCATGGCATTGCCATTATTAATTATAAAGTTTGCATGTAACTCTGAAACGCTCGCACCGCCAACACTCGTGCCCTTTAATCCACTGACCTCAATCAGGCGTGCTGAATGATCGCCTTCAGGATTTTTGAAAACAGAACCGGCATTTGGCAACTGGGTCGGCTGAGATTCGCCGCGTTTTTTCAGTAACTTCTTTATTAAGGCTTTGCCATCAATGCTTTTATTATTTTCAAGCCTGAAGTAGCCGGCAGCAAACCACTCATTGTCAAAAGTTTTCACGCGGCGGTAACCAACTTCAAATTCACTGGCCATTCGCTGTTTTATATTTCCCTTTTTTGTAATGACATCGACCGCATAAACAACATTCCAGGTCTCACCACCAAATGCACCAGCATTCATCGCCAGGGCACCGCCTATAGTTCCGGGTATGCCCGCAAGAAATTCACCGCCTGTTAAATCATGTTCAACACTAAAACGCGCAACCCTGGCACTACTCACACCTGCTTCTGAACGCAAGGTATTTTCGTCGATCATGTTCATTTTATTTAATAACCCGCCTGTTGCGATTACGGCGCCCCTGATGCCACCGTCCCTGACCAGTAAATTACTACCCAGTCCTATCCAGTAAACGGGCATATCATCCGGCAGGCGTGCCAGAAAATTTGTCGCGTCATCAAGATCCTGTGGCAGGTAATAATTATCAGCGGGTCCGCCAACACGCCAGCTGGTATGTTTGCTCATTGGTTCATCAAACCTGAGTTCGCCTCTTAAACCTGTCGTATTAACCTGGGCCACCATCATGACCAGGCCTCCTGCAATTGATCAGGTAACTGACTCGCCACAAGACCTATATTTCCCGCACCCAGTGTTAGCGCTAAATCATTCGGTTTGAGAATATCTTTGAGTGCATCGCTAAGCTTTGTAATGTCTTCAACAAAAATCGGGGTCGTATGGCCTCGTGCCCTGATTGCCCGACACAAGGCCCGGCCGTCGGCACCGCTGATGGGTTTTTCACCGGCGGCATAAACCTCGGATACAAGCAACAAATCAACAGAGTCGAGCACGACAGTAAAATCATCAAAAAGGTCATGGGTTCGTGTATAACGATGGGGCTGAAAAATCGTAACAATCCGTCTCTCAGGCCAGCCTTTTTGAACCGCATCAAGTGTTGCCGCAATTTCTGTCGGGTGATGAGCATAGTCATCAATAAAAATGACGTCACCACCGTTAACACTGATCGTGCCATTTACCTGGAAGCGTCGATTAATCCCCTGAAATTTACTTAACCCTGATGCAATAGCTTTTTTATCAATATCTAACACATGGGCAACACTAATCGCTGCCAGTGTGTTGAGGACATTATGAGCGCCCGGGCTATTGGTCGTGATATCAAGCCAATGGCTGTTGTCTTTGGTAGCAACCTTGAAATTCATTTGTATGCCATTTTGCCTGACATCCCATGCACGAATATCTGCATCATCATCGAAACCATATGTCAGCACCGGTTTGTGTAACAAAGGAATTATCTTCCTGACTTCCGGGTCATCGATACACATGATCGCCAACCCGTAGAAAGGCAAGTTATGAATAAAGTCGACAAAAACCTGTTTCAGTTTTTCAAAGTCACCGTCGTAAGTGGCCATATGATCGGCATCAATATTGGTCACGATTGCGATTACGGGTAACAAGTGCAAAAAGGAGGCGTCACTCTCATCCGCCTCTGCGACCATGTACTCGCCACTACCAAGCCTGGCATTGGCGTCTGTGCTATTTAATTTTCCACCAATAACAAAGGTAGGATCGAGCCCCGCCTCTGCCATCACGCTTGCGATTAAACTGGTGGTAGTGGTTTTACCGTGCGTGCCAGCAACGGCTATGCCCTGACGAAACCGCATTAGTTCTGCCAACATCTCTGCTCTCGGTATCACCGGTATATTTTTATCGTGAGCACAAAGAACTTCAGGGTTGTCCTCAGATACTGCCGTTGAAACCACAACCACGTCAGACCCGATAACATGTTTGGCTTCATGGCCAATAAATACACTGATACCCAGTTTCGACAATCTGCGTGTATTTGAATTTTCAGACATATCCGAGCCTGATACCTTATACTCAAGATTGTGTAGCACTTCAGCGATGCCACACATGCCAACACCGCCAATGCCGACAAAATGAACATTCTTAATTTGATTTCGCATGGGCAGCCTCCATACATATTTCTGCAACAACTTCTGCGGCATCAGGCGAGGCACAGCTACGTGCTTTTTCTGCCATACCTAATACAACATCTCGATTGCCACCAAGCTGTGAAATTATTTCTGTGAGCCGCTGGATATTAAATTCTGTTTCTGGAATTAACATGGCAGCACCATTATCGACCAGGAACCCGGCATTCACGGTTTGATGGTCATCAACAGCACTGGGATAGGGCACAAGTATGGACGCCATACCTGCAGCAGCCAGTTCGGCAATTGTCATTGCGCCAGCACGACATATCGCTAAATCTGCCCAGGCAAAAGCGCCAGCCATGTCATTAATAAATGCGTCCACTTTGGCTTCAACATCATACTTTCTGTATTGCAACACCGTTTCAATCGCGTCCTGCTGTCCTGTCTGATGCCGAATCTCGGGACGCTTTTGTTCCTCTATATTTGCTACAGCTTCCGGCAGCGTCTGGTTTAATACATGCGCCCCCAAACTGCCGCCAATGATCAGTAATCGTAATGGTCCAGACCGACTCGAGAATCTTTCTTTTGGAGACGGTATGTCGTTTATCTCCTTGCGCACGGGATTGCCAACGTGTTGGGCCTTGGGCAGGCTGGCAAAAACATTCGGGAAGCCACATAAAACATTTCTGGCAAATATTGAAAGCACGCGATTTGTTAATCCAGGTATTGCATTTTGCTCATGGACAACGATCGGGATTCGACGCAACCAGGCAGCCAATCCCCCGGGGCCAGACGCAAAACCACCCATGGCTAGTACAGTATCCGGTCGACGTTTTCCTAAAATTACCCAGGCTCGGGCAACTGCAATAAACAGGTTTACGGGCATTAACAGCCAGCTCAACAGGCCAACACCTCTTAATTTTTTTATTGGCACGGTGTCAATTTCAAATTCTGCCTTTGGCACAATCCGGGTTTCCATGCCGCCAGAGGCGCCCATCCAGGTAATATTAACCCCCTGCGAACGCAGACAGTCAGCCACCGCCAGCGCCGGGAAAATGTGGCCGCCGGTACCACCGGCAAGTACCATTATGCTGATTTTTTTTGAGGCCATGATTTTGTTCTTATCTCTCGTTCAACAAGTAATAACAATCCCACGCTAATACTACTTACTATCAAGCTACTGCCGCCCGCGCTCAGCAAAGGCAACGTCAGGCCTTTGGTTGGCAGCAAACCCATATTTACGCCCATATTAATTAATGCTTGCACACCAAGAAGAATGGCAATGCCCTGGCACAAGCGGGCGGCAAAAATCTGTCCGGCAAATTCGGCGAGCTGCGCGATTTTCATGGCCCGAAAAACGAGAATGGCAAATAAGATAATGACGGTGAGCACGCCAAGCAACCCCAGCTCTTCTGCCAGGATTGCCAGTAAAAAATCGGTGTGGGCAGCAGGCAGGTATGACAATTTCTGAATGCTGGCACCGAGGCCGACACCAAACCATTCACCACGTCCAAACGCGATGAGTGCCTGTACTAACTGAAAGCCAGTATTAAAAGGGTCGGCCCACGGATCGATAAAACCGGCAATACGATTCATTCGGTATGGTGCGACCATCGTCAAAATAACCATGCCACCTATTCCCGTGGCCATTATCATTATGAAATGAAGAAAACGTACACCCGCTAAAAACATCATTGCTAAAACCGTCACACTGATTACGGCCAGTGATCCCAAATCCGGTTCTTGCAGTAACAAAACACCAATAATCGCCACGACCAGGCTAATCATGACTATGCCTGGCACAAATTCTCGTAATCGATCCTTGCGCCTGACAAGGTAACCCGACATATAAATTACGACGAACAGTTTCACAAACTCAGATGGCTGGACATTGAATAATCCAAGATTCAGCCAACGGGAACTACCATTTACATGGACACCAAAACCGGGAATCAATACCAGTATCAACAGGGCAATTCCACCCAAGAGCAGGTAAGGTCCCATAACTTGCCAATAACGAACCCGTGTGTGCATGACAAAAAACATGAGGCTAAGACCAATCGCCAGGTGGATCAGGTGGCGGAATGCAATTGAAAATCCGTTGCCAGTTGTCTGGATCGCGACTGGCAATGATGCCGAATAAACCATCAGCATGCCGATTGATACCAACGCTGTAAAAGTGAACAACAACACCGGGTCCCATCTGGCCTGTTCACTGCCGGCCGCTCTTGCCTGGTGATTGCTATGTGTGGCCGCAATCACTGAAAACCTTCCTTGCGAATTTTTAATAATTTGAGCACAGTTTCTCTGAATATATCGCCACGGTGCTCAAAATTACGGTACATATCAAAACTGGCACAGGCTGGAGATAACAAAACAGCGTCGCCTGCGACAGCAAGTGAGGCGGACTTCATCACCGCCTGTTTTATATCGGCCACTTTAAAAACTGGTAAATGACTGGTTATTGAGTCTTTTATTAAGTTGGCATCTTTACCGATCAGGACAACTGCCTTGGCATATTTCTCGATAGCAACACCCAGGGATGAAAAATCTGCACCCTTGCCATCACCTCCAGCTATTAAAATTACCGGACGGTTCACCCCGGAAAGTGCAGCTACGGTTGAACCAACATTTGTCCCCTTGGAATCATTAATCCATGTGACATCACCACTCTCACAAATTACTTCCATTCGATGGGGTAACCCCTGGAAGCTGGCAATAACTTTTCTTGAGATTTCTATGGGCACGCCGGCAATCGTTGCAATTGCCAGGGCAGCCAGTACGTTTACTATATTATGCTCGCCCGCCATTGCTACTTCATTGGCGCGGAATAATCTTTTCTGACCGCGTGATATCCAGCGTTCACCCATAAATTTAGTGACACCAAACATCATGTGCGAATCAGGCTCATTCAATCCATACCAAAAAGTCTGGCGACCCTTGATAACCATCTTGCTTACATGTGTATCATCCCGGTTAAGCACCATTGCACCGTTACCCTGGAAAATACGGGCCTTGGCGCCTACATACTCGTCTTCATTGGTATAACGATCCATGTGGTCAGGACTAATATTCAGTACAGTTGCTGCCAATGCGTTCAGGCTGCGTGTTGTTTCCAGTTGAAAACTGGATAATTCAAGAATGAAAATTTCTACGTCTTTTTGATCGAGCAGCGAAAGTACCGGCACACCGATATTACCGCCGACTTTTACATTCATGTTGTTGGCCTTGCACATCATTCCAACCAGCGTCGTCACGGTACTTTTCCCGTTTGAACCCGTAATCGCAATCACAGGCGCCTTTACTTCGCGGGCAAATAACTCTATATCGCCAACAATATCCTTGCCCTGGGAAATCGCATCTACCAATGTCGGTTCCTTTAACGAAACACCGGGGCTGACAACTATCATGTCTGCTTTATCTATCGTCTCCTTATCAAAAACGCCATAGACTGTTTTGACCTGGGGAAAATCGTTTCGTATTTGTTTTGAACAGGGTGGATTTAACCGGGAATCAAGTGCTGTTACTGAATAACCGCGTGCTAACAAAAAAGGGATGCAAGACGCGCCCGTCTGACCCATGCCAATAACCAGGGCCTGTGAACCTTGTTTGGCAATATTTGATTCTGTTTGCATCATCTGATTTTCAAAGTAGCCAGTCCGGCTAAAACAAGCATGAAAGTTATAATCCAGAACCTGACAATCACCCGGGGTTCGGGCCAGCCCTTTAATTCAAAATGGTGGTGAATGGGCGCCATCCTGAAAATTCGTTTGCCAATCAACTTATATGAAACGACCTGCACTATCACCGACACCGTCTCCATCACAAAAATACCGCCCATGATGAATAAAACAATTTCCTGACGAACCACAACCGCAACTATCCCCAGTGCCGCACCCAGTGCCAGGGCGCCAATGTCACCCATAAAAACCATCGCTGGATAAGTATTAAACCAAAGGAAGCCCAGCCCAGCACCGACGATTGCCATTGTAAAAATAAGCACTTCACCGGCACCGGGTATGTAAGGGATCGACAGGTAACTTGAAAAATTACTGTTACCGGTCAGGTATGCAAACAAACCAAGTGCGCCCGCAACCATGACCGTAGGCATAACTGCCAGGCCATCAAGGCCATCGGTAAAATTAACAGCATTGCTTGACCCAACAACCACGAGATAGGTGAAGACAACAAAAAATGGTCCCATATTTATCGCGACCGATTTAAAAAACGGTACAATCAAGATTGTTTCGGCAGGAAGACTGGCATTTACATAAAGAAAAATGGCAGCACTTAAACCAACTACCGATTGCCAGAAAAACTTGTTCCTGGCACCGATACCTTTTGGATCCTTGTTTACCAGTTTTTTATAATCATCAACCCAGCCAATCAAACCAAAAGACAAGGTGGTCAGTAAAACCGTCCAGACATAATGATTTGATAAATCTGACCACAACAACGTTGATATTGCGATTGCTACCAGTATCAGCGCCCCGCCCATTGTCGGCGTACCCGCTTTCGCGAGATGACTTTCAGGCCCATCAGTTCTTACAGTTTGGCCTATTTGATATTTATTGAGACGTCGAATCATCATCGGTCCAATCGCCAGGCAAATGGCAAGCGATGTCAATACGCCCAGGATTCCGCGCAATGTCAGGTAGCGGAATACATTGAAGAAAGATATATCTTCAGCCAGCCAGTCAAATAAATATAAAAGCACTATTCAGGTTCTCTTTTGTTAACTAACATTAGTTGTGTTTTTTTGGGCTATCCCTTTAACGATACTGTCCATGTGCATCACTCTTGAGCCTTTTACGAGTACAGTGGCTTCGGCATGCATGCAATCCAGTAACGCTTCTGTCAACGCCCGGGCATCTTTAAAATGATGTCCACCTTTGCCAAATGCTTTAACTGCCTGCTTTGAGAATTTGCCTAAAGCGAACAGTCGGGCAACACCGACACGTTTGGCCAGCTCACCAACACGGTAATGAATTTCCGGTGCCGCATCTCCCAGCTCTGCCATGTCGCCCAAAACCAGAATCCGTTCACCAACAGAATCCTTCAGTACTTCCAGGGCCGCTGATAAAGATGCAGGGTTGGCATTGTAGGTATCATCAATGACTCTCGTGCCGTTAATGCCCGCCTGTAGTTCTAGCCTGCCACTGACGGCCCTAAGCTTCTCAAGACCATCGCGTATATCATGTAACTCTGCACCAACGGCGATAGATGCTGCCGAAGCTGCAACCGCGTTTAATACATTGTGTTTTCCAAGAACAGATAAGCTCATATTGATATCTCCTTTGGGTGTCGTAAGATGAATTTCACTGCCTGACTGTGTTAATTTATATTCTGCAAACACATCGGCTTTTTTCTCTAAACCAAATAACAAAGTAGTCCTGTCTGAAGTTTTTTGTTTCCATAACGAGATAAAGTCGTCGTCAGCATTTAAGACAGCAACTCCATCAGCAGAAAGCCCGTCAAAAATTTCGCCCTTGGCTTCGGCAACTGCCTGTAGTGAACCAAGCTCACCAATATGGGCATCAGAAGCATTGGTGATGACGGCAACGGTCGGCCTTGTCAACATAGTTAAATTATGTATTTCGCCGGTATGGTTCATACCCATTTCAATAATTGCACAGGCATGTTTTTCTCTTAGCCGTAACAATGTTTTAGGCACGCCAATATCGTTATTAAGATTGCCTGCCGTCGCCAGTGCCGGTGCCCGGGTGCCAAGAATTAAAGCGATCATTTCCTTGACGGTCGTTTTTCCATTTGAGCCGGTAACGGCAATAACAGGAATATTGAACTGGCCCCGCCAATAAGAAGCAAGATCGGTAAGGGCAGTGCGGGTGTCATTTACCAGGATATAAGGAAGTTTTGTTTTGACTGGTTTGCTGACAATTGAAGCCGACGCACCAGCTGAGATAGCTGCTGGTAAATACTCATGACCATCATAATTTGGCCCCTGTAACGCTATGAACATTTCGCCCCTGCCCAGTGTTCTCGTGTCAGTAGATACCCCGGTAAACATCACATCTTCACCAACCAGGTGAGCGTTTAATGCTTGGGCTGCAATACTTGCCGACATCACGCGGCTTGCCTCAGGATTGCGCTCACTGTTAAACGGTCACTGTATGAAACTTTTGTTTCGCCAATCAGCTGATAATTTTCGTGGCCCTTGCCTGCCACCAATACGACATCATTACCACCCGCATTGGTGATTGCATATTGAATTGCATCCCTTCGCTCAAAAATTATTTTGTGCTCCAGCTCAAGGCCAGATTCGATGTCCTGGATAATTTTCTCGGGTTGTTCTGAGCGTGGATTGTCATTTGTCAGAATGACCCTGTCTGCCAGTTGCCCGGCAACCTGACCCATGAGCGGTCGCTTGCCCTTGTCCCTGTCGCCGCCACAACCAAAAACGCACCAGGTAAGATTGCGGCAATGTTCCCTGATTGCCGATAATGCTTTTTCCAGTGCATCGGGTGTATGGGCGTAGTCAACAATAACCAGTGGTTGGGTATTGCTACCTTTAAATTGTTCCATACGACCAGCGACCGGCGTAATTTTTTCCAGTAGCGTGGCTGACTGCTTGAGAGATTTTCCAGTCACCTTCAGGCAAGCCAACACTGCCAGGATATTGTAGACATTAAACTTACCAATTAAACGGGTATTGATATCGATGATATCGTTACCTGTTGCAACCCGAATTTTTAGTCCACTTGTGCGAGTAACGACAGATACAGCAGAGAACGAACTATTACCAATCCCAATACCGTAGGAAACAATATTACAATCTGGCCGTTGCGACTGAATTTTTTGCAGTAATTTAGCACCGAAATCATCGTCGTTATTGATAATGCAATGTTTAACACTGGCTAGATTAAACAGCTTTTCCTTTGCCATGCCATAGGCATTCATGTCGCCATGATAATCCAGGTGATCCCGGCTAAGGTTGGTAAACACGGCAATATCAAATGCAACACCATTAACACGGCCTTGCACCAGGGCGTGGGAAGATACTTCCATACAAATGTATCTTGCGCCCTTTTGTAAAAAATCCGCCATCAGGCGGTGTACACTAAAAACATCAGGAGTTGTATTTAACGTTGGCTCAAGTGCGTTTGGAAAGCCATTGCCAAGTGTACCAATTATTGCGCAACGTCCGTTTTCCTGGTCAAGTGAACTTGCCAGGATATGGGCGCATGTAGTTTTACCATTTGTACCAGTAATGCCTATGACTTTAAGTTTTTCCGAGGGCGCATCATAAAAATTATTAGCGATTGTGCCGGTATGTTTGATTAAATTTTTAATGGCGAGCACGGGCACCAGCTTATGATCATGATTGTTTATAAATTCAATTTTTTTACCGTCGCTATCGTCATACAGGACAGCCGAAGCGCCCTGCTCAATCGCAACATCGATATAATCGCGACCATCAAATTGTTCGCCGGCCAGGGCAACAAATAAACCGCCTTTTTTAATCACTCTTGAGTCCAGTGAAATATGATTCACCTCAACAACAGGCGCCATTCCTTCATACGGGACGTGTTTTAACAATTTTTCCAGTGACACATTCATAATCTTTCCTGGCCCGCCATCAAGCTGGCCCCGATTTTTTTACTTTAACGATTTGTTTTTTATATTTACTACCCGCGTCAGGCGGAATATTAAGCAGGCGCATTGCACCAGCAATAACATTTGCGAATACGGGTGCTGCAATTTGTCCACCGTAATATTGATCGCCACGTGGACCATCTACCGTAACCACCATAACCAGCTTAGGATTAGAGACCGGCGCCACACCGGCAAACAGTGCAACGTAATCATCATCTGAATACTGGCCATTAACCAACTTGTGAACGGTACCGGTCTTGCCTGCTACCCGGTAAAAACGAACTTGGGCTGCGTTGCCTGTGCCCTGTGAACCTGCTGCCAACTCGAGCATTTGAATTATTTGTGTTGCGGTTGACTTCGACATCACATTCTCTGTGTAAACAGGCTCCTGCCCGGGAAGCATCGTCAACTGGACCAGGTTGCCCTGGTTTGCCAGGGCCGTGTAAGCACGGGCCAACTGAATAGGGGTAACAGAAATCCCGTAACCATATGACATTGCCGCTTGATCTATTGTCACCCAGCGATCAGGATTCCGGAGGCTGCCTGTGGCCTCACCGGGCAAGGCGCTGCCAGTGCGCTGACCAAAACCAACACTGGTCAAAATATCCCAGAGACGTTGTTTGCCAATGGTTAAGGCAATTTTTGCCGCACCCACGTTGCTGGATTTTTGGATGACACCGGCAACCGTCAGGCGACCGTAATTATGACTATCGCGGATTGTTTTTGAACCAATCTTGTAGAAACCCGGCGATGTATTTACCCACGTGCCCGGTGTATACCTGCCACTCTCAAGGGCGGCGGCAATCGTAAATGGTTTAAGTGTTGAGCCTGGCTCAAGCACATCGGTCACGGCCCGGTTTCGAAATAACTGACTTTTTCTTTCCAACCTGCTGTTGGGATTAAAGCCCGGCTCATTAACCATTGCCAGTATCTCGCCAGTTTCTGCATCAAGCACTATGGCCGATGCTGACTTGGCGTTATGTTTTTTAACAGCCGCTTTCAGTTCCCGGTAGGCAAGGTACTGAATACGCCTGTCCAGGCTGACCTTGAGATCTCTACCGGCAATCGGTAAAGATATGCTTTCAACCGTCTCAACAATTTTTCCGCGCCTGTCCTTGAGCACCCTTTTTTTGCCAGGTGTTGCACGCAGCAATGGCTCATAGGAAAGCTCGAGACCTTCCTGGCCGACATCATCTATATTTGTAAACCCGACTACGTGGCCAAATACTGAACCCATCGGATAGTAACGCCGGTACTCCCGTTGCAAAAAAACACCCGGGTATTCCATCGCTTTAATTCTTTGAGCAACTTTTGGCGTCACATGCCGCCTCAGGTACATGAACTCCCGGTTAGCATTTTTTGTTGCCAGTTTATTTAGTTCGTAAACACTCATGCTGAGCAACCGGGCTAGTTCCTTGATATTTCCCCTGGCAGAATTGAAGGTATAGGGATGTGCCCATATAGAATCCACCGGGGTACTGATTGCCAGCGGTGTGCCCATGCGATCAACAATCATGCCGCGCACAGCATTGTCCTGTGATACACGCAGGTAACGTGCATTACCCTCACGCTTTAAATAATCGGCTGAAAAAATTTGCAGGTACGATGCGCGACCAGCAACAACAACAAATGCCACAGTGAAAACAATTAATACAATATTGTGACGGAGACGTCCGGGTACTGGTCTTTTTGTTTTTGCCATAGTGAGACTCCTATTGAACCTTGTTATTTCCAATAGAGACTTCGATCTGGTCAGGACTGGGCATTGTCATGCCCAGTTGGGTGCGCGCTATATACTCGATGCGCTGATGTTGCGACCAGGCCCCCTCTTCCAGTAATAATTTTCCCCATTCAATATTTAAAGAATCACGACCATGTTTAAGATTTTCAAGCTCTGAAAATAATTGTCTGCTGTAATGCCTTTGCTGAATAACTATTACTGAAAGAAAAATAACAACAATATATAATAAAAAGTTAGTGCGTAACATATTCAGTTTCTGTCCTTTCAGCGACACGCAAAATTGCACTTCTGCTTCGATTGTTTTCTGCGATCTCATCCGCCGACGCCTTTATTGGCTTACCAACAAGTCTGACGGGCGCTTCGTATTCATCGGCCCGTATCGGCAACTCTGGTGGTAATTCCGGACCTTTGGCCAGGTCTCTCAAAAAATGTTTTACAATTCTGTCTTCCAGTGAGTGAAAACTAATGACAGCCAGCCGGCCACCCGGTTTGAGCGCCGCGACAGCTTGCGGCAATACCGTTTCTATTTCCGCCAACTCCCGGTTTATGAATATCCTGATTGCCTGAAATGTCCGGGTTGCCGGATCTTTTTTTCTTTCCCGGGTGGGTACCGCCCGGCTGACAATTTTCGCCAACTTGGCAGTGGTATCGATATCAGCTTCCTGGCGCTCACGAACAATGGCGCTGGCAATGCGATAGGCGAAACGTTCTTCGCCATATTTTTTAATCACGTCAGCGATTTCCTGTTGCTCGGCGCTGGCCAGCCACTGACTCGCAGTCAAGCCTGACCGGGTATCCATGCGCATATCAAGCGGGCCGTCGTGGCGAAAACTAAATCCGCGATCGGCATCATCCAATTGCGGTGAAGACACGCCAAGATCAAAAAGCAACCCGTCGACCTTGCCCATCATGTTTCGTGCCTCCAGGTTTAACTGGAGTTGAGAGAATGGCGCCGATACGAATTCGAATCTGGATTCACCCTGAAAGTGGCTGTGTGCATATTCTGCTGCCTGTGGGTCACGATCCATCACCAGGATGCGCCCTTCTTTCGTAAGTCGTTGCAAGATCGCCCGTGAATGAGAGCCACGACCAAATGTGGCATCCACATAAAATCCGTTTTTTTTAATGTCGAGCGCGACAATTGCGGCTTCCAGCAGTACGGGTGCATGTGATAAGGCATTCACTCCCCCTACAATGACAACGATTCCAGTTCCGGCGGCAAATCTTCCTGCCCTGTATTTTCGGTTCCCAGCCACTCGCTACGACGGGTATTCCAGGTGTCCTCTGCCCACACCTCGAATTTATTCCCTTGTCCAATCAACATGCTGGCCTTGAGCAGCCCGGCAAATTCCCTTAATGGCGGCGCCACCAGAATACGGCCACTACCATCCATCTCTACGTCAGTGGCATGGCCAATCAGCAAGCGTTTTAGTCTTTGGGCGTGGGCATTGAGGCTGGGTAATTTCACAAGTTTTCGCTCAATTTCTTCCCAATTGGGCAAGGGATAGAGCAGTAAGCAGCTTTCACGACTGTCCACCGTCAACACCATCTGGCCCTCGCACTGGCGTAACAGCGCCTCCCGATACCGGGTAGGGATGGCCATTCGGCCCTTGTTATCCAGATTGATGGAGGTAACGCCACGAAACATAGTATTAAACCCTTGTATTTTTCCCACAAATTGCCACTTTTTCCCACTTATTGACACTATAGATAGCTTTATTCCCCGGTGCAAGTCTTTTTCGAACAGGTAAGTGGGTACTTTTCCCTTTTTGGACAGGCGTTTAGCGAGAATCGATCAATGGCCGCGCTCGCCCTTCCATGGGCTTTGCGGCACCTGCACATCCTTATGCAATGGGTTGGTAAGCGCTTACCAGCTCGTGAGGTGGCTTATGTTAGTGGATACTAACTTTTGGGTAAGATTTCAGTGTGTACCTTAGGTGAGATTGCAAGTGTGACTGACGAAGTCAAAAAACTGCCTGAACAGCCCCTGCTAAAAATGAGAACGTTTTGCCCTTGATCAACCACTTGGCTGAACTACATTATAGATAAGGTTAATGTTTGTTTATCTTTAAAAATTATAATTAGACCGTGTCTAAATTATTTTTTTATCCATTTCTTTAATTGAACTGCCAAGATAGAGCGTATATGCCATGCATCAGCATCTTAATACCACTGGAACTGTCATTTTATTTTTCATGCTCGTTTTTATGCCAGCAGCATCTTTTGCCAAAGGTGAAATAATTTTCACAGCTCCGCCAAGGGGGCCGGTTGCAAAAGAAACAAAAATGTACAAACCAGTTGCAGATTACTTATCCAGGGTAATCAATAAAAAGATAATCTACAAATTTCCCGGGAACTGGCTTACTTACCAGAATGATATGCAGAAAGGTAAATACGATCTCGTTTTTGATGGGCCACATTTTGTTTCCTGGCGCATAAAAAGAAATAATCATGAGCCCCTGATTAAACTGCCAGGAAAACTTGCCTTCTCTGTATTTGTCTCCAAGAAGAACGAAAAAGTAACAAATATTACTACTTTGCGGGGCCGTACTGTTTGCGCACTGGCGCCGCCTTTTCTTGGGACCTTAACGCTTTATAGTATGTTTACTAATCCCACACGACAACCACTGGTAGTAGAAGTGAAGAGCTTTCCAGCGACTTTTAAAGGTGTGACCAGCGGTAAATGTCAGGCAGGCGTCTTGCGTGACATTTTATTTAAAAGATTTAATAAAAAGAAAAAACCAGCAAGAGAGATCTACCACAGTAAGGGCGTACCGAACCAGGCCATTACTGCAGGCGCAAGAATTAGCGAAAAAGACAAGAAAATAATTACTGATGCCCTGTTATCAGATAAAGGCAGCCAGATTTTAAAAGGCATTAACGCCCGTTTTAATAAAAAAAATAAACCATGGTTACGAACCTCCGCCAAAGAGTATGAAGGTCTGTACATATTACTAAAAGATGTTTGGGGATTCGATTAGGCTAAGTAGCCAAAAAAAAGAAATAAAAAAACAGAGCTCGGGATTTTCCGACGCTTAATGTGTTAAGTCAAGATTTGATCCCTTTTTTTCTTCGTAGACAGTCATTGGGGTACTCCTTTGCGAGACTTTTGTCTCTGATTAAAAGTGTCCGTTAAACTGGGGGGAGGTTCACACTGACCCGGGTTTTCGCGGGTTTTGCGTATTAGAAGTACCTAACAGTAATCGCAATAAGCAATATAATTGCTCCCCAAAAAAGAAATGATGCGGTAAAATTAGCCACCTTTTTTAAATCACCTTGATCGGAACAATTAGAAAATATCTGCCACAATGCTAAAACTGTAACAATTAACGCTACTGCGATTACTACGACTACAATATTCATGGTCTATACATAATCTTTAAACTTTATTTGCATTGTAATTGATCGTCTTCTTGATATTTCAAAAATTCTGGAAAATAACTATCTGGAAGCGGAACATCTGGAAAACCATCTCCATCACAATCAGAAAAATCTGCACACCCTAAATTCTGAGAGTGAGTCAATGCACCTAGTCCGAGAATTTTAGCGCCTATCGTTAAGTTGATAGCTGTTTGCAATATAATTTTGATTCCGAATTTCTTTAAATTAAATAAACCTGTAGGATCCACCCATCTCCCAGGATTCCCTCCAACATACCCAAAGGTATTCAACCCACCTTTAAGTCCTATCGGATCACTGGTGAGGTATCTCCCCGTACTCGGATCATAATACCTGAAATAGTTGTAATGTAGTTTTGTTTCCTGATCATAAACCTGGCCCGGGAATCTTAAGTTAATGGTGGTGTTGGTGCCATCATTGTCCGGGTCTTCGTTGGCGCTGAAACTACCAAAGGCGGTGCCTGACCAGGCCCAGACGGTGATGCCATTACTATCAGTCCCGGTTCTGGGGGTATTGAGGTGATCGGTATGAAGATAGGTAATGACGTCACCTGTGTTGGTTTGGTCTAGTTGGGCCACCGGGGTGGTGTTGGTATACAAATAAGTGGTTTGAGCCTGGCCACTGGCAGTGCTTTCATAAATGAGCTGGCCATTAAGGTCATAGTGATACAGGGTGGTTTGGTTATTATTAGTGGTGACCTTGCGGGTGCGTTGGCCGAGGGCATTGTAGGTGTAGGTGGCGACTAATAGCCCCCCTTCGTAGACCTGAAATAATCTGCCGGCATTGTTATAGGTAAAGGTGCGGTATCCGTTTTTATCACTGGTGCGATTGCCGGCGACATCGTTTGTCAGGGTATTACTGCCGATAGTTTGTAATTGATTACTATTGGGCAGATAGGTATTGGTTTCGCCAAAGGCATCAAAGGTGAGGTTGGTGCGATTGCCATTGGCATCATAAACCAGGTTAAGGGCGGGTAACCCGGGC
>QIGL01000088.1 GCA_003228915.1 Acidiferrobacteraceae bacterium | reverse complement strand
TTGCATCCCCAGGAAAACGCAATCGCCCTGAGTCTTGGGACCATGGCGGTCACCCTTTGCCTTTGCTGGCGGTTCCCCAAACTGGATAAAAACATGGATATCTATTTATTATATTTATTGAGCTACCTTAGATACATGAATGACCAGTTTATTCCCCTGTAAACAGAATAAATCAAAATAAATTGCTAGATCAGTGTTTGCTTATAGACAAGGTATTTCCAGCCAGGTTTTATACTCTTAAAATACGCGGGAGAGTGTGGTATCCAAATATACCGGAGGGATTAGGGTTTAATCCCTCCGCCTTACTTTTATTGTGGTGTACCAGATCAACAGGAACAAGGCGTCCTTGGCCAGTGCCACGGTCTTTGCGAAGAGCATCACCGTGAGCGCACTTACTGATGGCGCCAGTATCTCGGTCATTAGTTACTTTATGGCTGATAATACAAGAATTGGCCAGGCCTTTGGCTGCTTCGATCATGGCCTTGATGCATGAATCAGCATTCTTGTTTATCAGTCCCTCTGCTTTCTCGATGAGGCTTTCGGCCTCAATATAGACGGCCTTACAGGAGTAGGCGTAACTTTTTGAGGTACTGATTAATAGTAGGCCGAAAATCATGGATGCCGAGACCAGGAGCCGGTTGAGTTGTTTCATCGTATTCTCCATTGTTATTTAAATTTGGGTACCCGTATAACAATGGCGGGCCAGGAAATATTCCCCCTGGAGACAATAAGATTAATGCGAACTTATTTAGCCAGATTTCGTAAACAGCCTGGCAAACTGTCTTAATTTTTTTTATTAAGATCGGAAACGGCCCGGTATTCCTGATTCCTGTCCGGAGAAAATAATCCCAAATAAATTGTCAGGCCAGCGGTTGCTTATAGGCAGAAAGGGAGAGGTATTGTCAAATCATCCTCAGCGGGCAGGGAATTTCACAAAATTGAGGGCATTCAGATCACCTTTGATTGGAAATTAAAGCGTATTAACTCTATATCTCAACAAACTTTTGGAGATTTTATGATAATAATACAAGCAGGCCAGTACCTACTGGAGGAACAATGAAACCTGCACTTGCCAGAACTGTTACCGCGCCACTGTCTGAAATTGAGCTGGCAGATATTAAGGCATTTTCCCACGCCCATTGTTTTAAAAAGAACCAGCTTATTTTCTCTGAGGGCGATCTTGCCGATTCGTTTTATTATATCGAAAAGGGATCTGTCTCGATTACCATTGATAAAAACGGGGTGAGTGAACAGCTATCAGTGCTTAATAACGGGGATTATTTTGGTGAGATGGCCATCCTTAGCACCAGTAAACGCAATGCTACCGTCACCACGCTGGAAGAAACTACTGTGCTGGGTGTGGATAAAAAAAAATTCCTGGAAATTGTTCAGGCACGCCCGGAGGTTGCAGAAAAGATTTATCATAAAATTTCAATGCGTAATGAAGAACTGTCCTTGAAGGAACAAATACTTAATTCTATGGGTATATGTATTAATAATTTACATGTCAGTATCAAGGGAGATCCCTCGCTCAGGGAAACGACATTTAGCCGCGAACGGTATGCCAGTGTTGTGGATCCCGTACTGCCACAATTACAGGAGAGTATGGAGGAGTTGCTGCTTAACAGGTGTGTTTATCGTCTTTATCTTGGTTTTAATAATGGCGAGGTACGAGTGAATTCTGTTTTTGATCCCCTGTCAACGGAGATTCATATTGCCCAGAAACTATCAGGTCGGGCTTATATTGATCGGCATTTTCCAAAAATTTCATACGAGGAAAAGACGGACCTGATTAAGGGTATGTACAATTATATTGCGGCTGACAATAGTATGGCTAAGTTGCCAGCTAACTGGCGAGACATATTTGAAATTTCCCACAAACGATGGCAGCCTATTCCAAAAAGCGAGATATCAAACGTCATTTCAAAACTAACTGATCTCAGGGCGATACCCAATTTTTATGTTCGTAATGTTAGTATCGGCATTATCCAGGATGCTATCCGCATGCAGTTTAATTGTGACGGTACCCATATCGTGAGCACGAAAAACTACCAGCGCTTCCTGGATGAAAATCTTGAAGTCTGTCCAGTAACGACAAAATAATCACAGGTTTGATTTAACCGCGTCAATGCCACCAAACACTTGTTTTGCCGCGCCTGGTGTCTAGCCAAAGTTGAACAGCTTGATCTGGTTTAGCCCTCCTTAGAACACTTATGGGCCAGCATCGGCTATAAACAAAAAAATAATCATAACCCTTTGAAATTATTAGGTTAAATAATTATTTGACAATAGCTGTCCAGAGGTGTAAATAAATGAACGTTCACTAACTTAACTGGAGATAAACTATGGCTGATATGGAACTGGATGCACGGGGCCTCAATTGCCCACTACCAATCTTGCGCGCGAAAAAGAGTATTAACGATCTTGAATCCGGGCAGGTATTACACATTATTGCTACCGATCCAGGCTCAGTAAAAGACTTCGAAGCTTTTTGCAAACAAACAGGTAACGAGCTGGTGTCTTCTGGCGAAAATAATGGCGAGTTTGTTTTCGATATTCGCAAGGCTTAAAAATTCAAGTCTGGTCAGGCTAGCGCAATGACCAAACGACTAAAAGCCGCAGAACGAAGGGCCACCATACTTGCGGTGGCCAAGGTGTTGTTCGCCGACAAGGGCTACCACGGCGTGTCGGTGGACGAGATTGCAAAGCGGCTGGGCGTAAGCCCGGCCGTTTTATATCAACACTTTCCCTCCAAAGAAGCGCTGTATGAATCGGTATTGAATGAGATTTCCGAAAAACGGGAAAGTTATGTCGATACCATACTGACAGAGCCCTCCGATTTTAAAAGTGTATTGCTGGGCATGGCCCAGTTGTTCGTAAACAGCATATCCCGCGATCCTGATTATCTGCGCATGGAGCTCATGAGCGCCCTGGAAGATGCGCCTGCCGCCCAGCATTTTTTTGAAAACCGCTGGCGATCCTTTGCTGATTATATTGAGGTAGGATTGAAAGAACTGGCTGCTGAAGGCCGAGCCAGTGACGTTAACCCCAAAGCTGCCAGCCTTATGTTCCAGGGCATGATCCGGGAGCTATTGTACGTAAAGTGTATACAGGGCAATGAGAGATACAAAGGCATGGCCCTGAATAGCCTGCTTGAGCAAATGGTGGATTTGTTCTTGGCAGCAATCGGTTATAAACAAGCCGCCTAGTACTTAGATTACAAGTTAGATTCGATTGTTGTATCTCGAGCTAGTTCCCGGCTTAAATTTACCGTGCATTGATGGCTTCACCTGTCAATTTAGTATATACCTACACTATACACTTTGACATTTATCAAGGTTTGCCCTCTATAAGGAAATAATTATGAAGCTTGGGGAAACAGCCCAGACGCCTGCACCAACCATGGAGCCGGCATACTTCAAGCGACGTTTTTTATTTTTGATTCTTCTGACATGGAACCTGCCACCCTTGATTGGTTTTGGTTTTATTATGCTGTTTGGGGTGCTAACAACACAACAAATACTCGAGATAATTACCATGCCGGTCGAGCCAATTTATATCCTGGTTTGGCAAGTCATCATTATCTGGTTTTTTCCTAAAAAACAACGCCCCCTGACCGACTGGTTGAAAAATAAGGACACCACTGACTTACCGTCAGTGTTAGCTGCTGTCCGCCAGTTCCCGTTATGGTATTGGGGTCTGTTTTTGCTCTACCAGTTTATGGCAGTAATTTCGGTCGTTGCTGCGGCAGCAATCCACACCGATTTTATTCTTACTCCATTGTTACTATTTCGTTTTGCATTAATTGCGCTCATTGTTTCTATTATAGTTGGCTTGCCAATATTTTTTCTTATTATGGATCTTTTTGGCAGGGCCATGGGCGGGTTGGTTGCTGATCGTCCTATTATAACCATCAAGACCAAGGTTTTTCTTATTGGCGCGTTGATCCCTTTGCTGATTGACACAATGCTGGTCCAGTATTACTGGACAAGAACCGGTTACTTTACCATAGAAACATTCGGGGTCTGGTTGGTGCTGGAGCTTTTGGCAATTGGCGGCAGCTTAATATTTGTTCGCAGTTTTGGTCAGTCACTGAGCCCGCTACAAACTGTTCTTAGCAATACAAAAGATTTGCCTGCGATGGATTTCTCGTTATTACAATCAAAATCGACTGACGAACTGGGTGTACTTGCGGGCAGCTATGGAAGGTTACTGGGTATACAGCGACAATCAAATATGGAGTTGTCCAAAAGCAAGGCTGAGTTCGAAGCTATGTTCAATTCCATAAGTGATGGCATAATTTATTCTGACATGCAAAAAAATATTATTATGGTCAATCCCGCAGTTACAAAAATGTTCGGATACACTGCTCGGGAATTGAAGGGCATGACAACAAAAAAATTATATGCCAATACAAAAGTTTATGAAGACCAGGAAAATGTACACTATGGTTCTGGCGCAAAAGACAACCAGTCTTTATATGAAGTGCAGTACCGGCGCAAAGACGATTCATTATTTTTTGGAAAAATAAATAAAACCAGGGTTACTGATGGTGATGGCAGTGTAATCGGATTATTGG
Source organism: Acidiferrobacteraceae bacterium (assembly GCA_003228915.1). Classification (GTDB taxonomy): domain Bacteria; phylum Pseudomonadota; class Gammaproteobacteria; order Acidiferrobacterales; family SZUA-150; genus SZUA-150. The sequence continues at coordinate 18,726 of QIGL01000088.1, read as the reverse complement.
GAATTATTCATGATGTAACCGACGATAAGCAGACAGAAGAAGCGCTGCGTCGATCGCAACAAAGGCTCAGTTTGCATTTTATGCAAACACCTTTAGGTGTGATTGAGTGGGATCTTGAATTTACTGTTGTTGACTGGAATCCGGCAATCGAGAAAATATTAGGGTATTCGAAACAAGCGGCTATGGGCAAACATGCCAGTTTTATTATACCGAATGCTGTTAAGGAACATGTTGATAAAATCTGGGCAGAACTAATAAAAAATACAGGTGGATTTCATAGTACCAACGAAAATATTACCGAGAGTGGCAAGATAATTCATTGTCGATGGCATAACACGCCATTGATAGATAGTTCCGGTAAGGTAATTGGCGTGACATCTTTAGTAGAGGACATTACTGATGCTTTGAAAGTACAGGAAGAGCTTAAGGCGCATCAGGAGAAACTGGAAGAATTGGTCGAGGGCCGCACTGCCGAGCTCAAAACAGTCAATAAAGAACTTGAGGCGTTTGCTTATTCAGTCTCCCATGATTTGCGTGCACCATTACGCGCAATTGACGGATTCAGCCTGGCCTTGCTGGAAGACTATGATGAAAAGCTGGATGATGAAGGTCGCGATCATCTCCGCCGTGTCCGCAGTGGTGTGGGTCGTATGGCGCTATTAATTGATGATCTATTGATACTCTCTCGTGTTAGTCGCAGTAAATTAACCCATACGACAGTGGATATCACCCGGCTTACCCGGGATATTGCTAACAGCCTGAAGGAGTTAGCACCAGAACGCGCTGTCCGGATTGATATCGAGTCTGGGATGAAGGCAAAAGGAGATCAGCACCTGCTCATGGTTGTGATGGAGAATTTATTGAACAATGCATGGAAGTATACTTGTTATGAGCAAGCAGCTGTCATTACAGTTGGCACAAAAAAACACGCAGGCAAGTTCGTATATTTTATTGCAGATAATGGCGCTGGATTCGATATGCAGTATGCAGGAAAGTTATTTGACCCGTTTCAACGCTTGCATCGGGTTGAAGAGTTCGAGGGCACAGGAATCGGATTGGCAACTGTGCAAAGAATTATTCATCGGCATGGTGGGACTATTTGGGCTGAGGCAAAAATTAACCAGGGGGCCACATTTTATTTTACTTTGACGAAAGTTGAGGTGTTTGAAGAAAAGAATGGTGCAAGAGATTGAAGTATAATAAAAAATAACTACTAATAAAAATTGTTTATATAGTATAATTATACTTCATAGGCGCGTTATTCTCCAAAATCAGCTATTTAATGACACAGTTTATATACGGGCATTTAATTTATATGTAGAGAAGGCATCGTTTACTGTTAGTTTTGATATATAGTATAAAATACATGGAAATAGGAAGCGTTCAATGGATGAGAAAATTATACTACTGGTTGAAGATAATGCCGATGACGAGGCATTGACACTGCGCGCATTAAAAAAAAATAAAATTCTTAACGAAGTTATTGTGGCTCGCGATGGGGTTGAGGCCCTGGATTATTTATTTGGTACTGGCCAGTACGGGGGTCGAGATACAACCAAACAACCGGAACTGATTTTACTTGATCTTAAACTGCCAAAAATTGATGGCCTGGAAGTGTTGAAGCGTTTGCGCGCAAATGAGCGTACAGCACTTCAGCCGGTGGTGGTTCTAACTACTTCCAGTGAAGATCAGGACATGCTTGCCAGCTATGAGTTTGGCGCCAATAGTTACATACGCAAACCTGTCGATTTTAACCAGTTTACCAAGGCCATTGGCCACCTGGGGCTTTACTGGCTTGTACTAAACCAGGGTCCACCACGAGGAGATAAGTAAACTGGTTATGAAAAAGGATATCCGAATCCTGGTCGTGGAAGATTCAGAGGATGACATGATGCTCCTGATTCGGGAGCTAAATCGAGGGGGGTTCAAGCCCCATTGCAAACGTGTTGAGACACGTAAAACTATGTCTGATGCGTTAATAAATGAGCCATGGGATTTGGTGCTCACAGATCACAACATGCCTGGTTTTAACTCAACAGCTGCCATTGATGTAATGAGGGAGCTGGAGCTGGATACGCCAATCATTATTGTTTCTGGCAGTATTGGTGAAGAGATTGCCGTGGCCGCTATGAAAACCGGTGCCCATGATTATATCATGAAAGACAATATGGCCCGTTTGGTTCCGGCGATTGAGAGGGAATTGCGGGAAGTGGATATACGTCGCGCCCACCGAAATGCCGAAGAAACCATACGTCACATGGCCTACCATGATTCGCTTACCGGCCTGACTAACAGGCATGATTTCGAGATAAGATTAAGTCGGGCTATTTTTTCGGCCAGGGAACAACAGACCGAACATGCCTTGTTATACCTGGACCTTGATCAATTCAAGATAGTTAATGACACCTGCGGCCATGTAGCAGGCGACGAATTGCTAAAACAATTATCAATTGTATTCCATAAGCCCGTTCGCGAAAGGGATACACTGGCGCGTATTGGCGGTGATGAGTTTGGTGTTTTGATGGAGAATTGTCATCTTGAAAAGGCCAAAGAAATTGCAGAAAAATTATTACAATCAGTCAGAGAATTTCGTTTTAGCTGGCAAAAGAAAACTTTTACCCTGGGCGTTAGTATTGGTCTGGTTATCATCAGCGATGATGGCAAAACAATGTCAGAGATTCTGAGTGCCGCCGACATGGCCTGTTATGCCGCCAAGGACAAAGGGCGTAACCGGATTCAAATTTACCGTGACAATGATTCGGAAGTTCTGCATAGACGGGGTGAAATGCAGTGGCTGAATCTTACCAGCCAGGCATTACGCGATAATCGATTTGTCCTCCATAGGCAATACATTCATTCTTTACGTAATGATAATGCAGGTGAAAAATATTGTGAGTTCCTGGTGCGCATGCTTGATGAAAATGGCGAATTAATTATGCCGGGGGCATTTATCCCGGCAGCAGAAAGATACGACTTGATGTCAGATTTGGACCGCTGGGTAATTAATGATGCATTTAAATATTTGGCGAAACAATGCACTAAAAAAAATTCTTCCACCAATCCTGTCCTGTCATTTATCAACCTTTCTGGCGCATCATTAAGTGACGAAAAATTTTTTTCTTACATTAGCGAAAAATTGATTGAATACAAGATACCCCGGGGCTCGATTTGTTTCGAAATTACCGAGACAGCGACAATTGCCAATCTAAAATCAGCGGTAAAATTTATTAATGAAATAAAGGAGGCAGGTTGCCTGTTTGCCCTGGATGATTTTGGTTCCGGCATGAGCTCATTTTCATACCTTAAAACCATACCAGCCGATTTTCTGAAGATTGATGGCGAATTTGTTCGCGATATGTTGCTGGATCCAATGGACACCGCCATTGTTGAGGCAATTAATAAAATTGGACATGTTGCCGGTCTTCGTACTATTGCAGAATTCGTGGAGTCACCGGCAATCATGGACAGGCTTCGCACCATAGGTGTCGATTATGCCCAGGGTTATGGCATCGATGAGCCAGCACCCATCGTGCTCAATTAGCAAGAAAGGGTAAAAAGGTCTGTTATTTTGCCAGAAAATGATTGAATCTCTGCTGCCCCTTGAATTGTTAACCCCCCTATAAAAAAATACGTATGCGTTTTGGTTTTTTTCTCCGCCGGAAATGGCCATAATGAATATTAGCAAACACTGATATTCAAAAAGGTATTAAACTCAGCTGTTCACGTTAGGCAGAAACATGTTTTCATGTGCCCTGATGAGTTTAAAGGCGAGATAATGACTGCACCAGGAAAAGATCAGGAAGACCGTAGCGGCCGAATTGAAACAAAAAACACCACTTGTTATATGTGCGCATGTCGTTGTGGTATTCGCGTCACCTTACGCGATGGCCAGGTCCGTTACATTGAAGGCAATCCTGATCATCCCTTAAACAAGGGCGTCATTTGCGCCAAGGGCGCGTCGGGCATCATGAAGCAGTATTCGCCAGCGCGTCTGACTAAACCCTTGAAACGCAAGGAGGGTGCTGAGCGGGGCGATAATGCCTTCGAGTCCATATCCTGGGATGAGGCTTTTGCCATCATGGAGAAGCGCCTGGGTAAGATTCGGGCAACGGATCCGAAAAAATTTGCTTTGTTTACCGGTCGCGATCAAATGCAGGCATTGACCGGCCTGTTTGCCAAACAATTTGGCACCCCAAACTATGCTGCCCATGGCGGCTTTTGTTCGGTCAACATGGCCGCTGGCATGATTTACACTATTGGTGGTTCGTTCTGGGAATTCGGCGGCCCTGACCTGGATCGCGCCAAGCTGTTTGTCATGCTGGGTACGGCTGAAGACCACCATTCCAATCCCATGAAAATCGCCATAGCAAAATTTAAACGTGATGGCGGTAAATTTATTTCTATCAACCCGGTACGCACTGGATATTCCGCCATTGCCGATGAGTGGATTCCGATTCGCCCGGGCACCGATGGTGCTTTGTTGCTGGCACTGAATAACGAAATCATCAAACAGGGATTGTATGATCGTGATTTCGTCGTGCAATATAGTAATGGTGCCGAGTTGGTGAATCTTGATGAAAAGAATTCCGAATTCGGTATGTTTGTCCGTGCTGAAGTCCCGGTAGAAGAAGGTTGTTTTGATCCCGAAAACAAGTTGTGGTGGGACCGTAATCAAAACAAGGCAGTGGTCACCCATACAGCAGGTTGCGACCCGCGCTTAATGGGCGAATTCGAACTGGAAGATGGTACGCCGGTAAAACCATCATTCCAGATGCTGGTCGACAGGCTCAAGGAATATACGCCTGAATGGGCCGAGGGCATTACCGGTATCTCCGCCGACACCATAAGACGGCTTGCCCATGAAATGGGTGTCACCGCCCGCGATCAGAAAATTGAGTTGCCAATTGCCTGGACCGACATCTGGGGCAAGGACCACGAAACCATTACCGGTAATCCCGTGGCGTTTCACGCCATGCGCGGACTGGCGGCACACTCTAATGGATTCCACAGTATTCGGGCACTCTCTATATTAATGACATTACTAGGCACTATTGACCGTCCCGGTGGTTTTCGCCATAAGGCGCCGTTCCCGCGGCCGATCCCCCCGTGTGCCAAAACGCCGGATCACCCAAGCGCCATTCAGCCCAATACACCGCTGGATGGCATGGCCCTGGGCTGGCCCGCCGAGCCCGATGACCTTTTTGTCGATGACGACAACAAACCCGTGCGTATTGATAAGGCTTTTTCCTGGGAGTATCCGTTATCAGTACACGGACTTATGCATAACGTCATTACCAATGCCTGGCGTGGTGATCCTTACAAGATCGATACCTTGTTAATTTTCATGGCCAACATGGCCTGGAATTCATCCATGAATACGTCACAAGTGCGCAAAATGCTCAATGACAAGGATGAGAATGGTGAATTCAAGATACCCTTTATAATAGTATGCGACGCCTTCCAGTCCGAGATGGTGGCCTATGCAGACCTGGTGTTGCCTGACACCACGTATCTTGAACGCCACGATGTCATGTCGATGCTGGATCGGCCTATTTCTGAATTTGACGGGCCGGTGGACTCAGTGCGGATTCCAGTCTTGCCGCCAACCGGTGAATGTAAACCATTCCAGGAAGTATTAATTGAATTGGGTTCACGTCTGAAGCTACCGGCGTTTGTTGATAAAGAGGGCGTGCGCAAATTTCGTGACTACCCTGATTTTGTGACCAACTACGAAACCGAGCCCGGTTCAGGCATTGGTTTCCTTGCGGGCTGGCGCGGCAAGGGTGGCGAAAAATTCATGCGCGGTGAGCCTAATCCGAACCAGTGGAAAATGTACGAAGAGAATAATTGTGTTTATCATTACGAGCTACCCAAGTCATTTCAGTACATGCGTAACTGGAACAAGGGTTATCTTGAATGGGCCCAGCGCCACCGATTGACCCGTTATGCTGAACCCATCAACATCCACATTTATTCCGAGGTGCTGCAACACTTTCGCCTGGCAGCCCAGGGCAAAACGACGGGCAAACAACCACCGGATCATTTACGCAAACGTATCGAAACCTACTTTGATCCTTTGCCGTTTTATTTTGAGCCACTGGAAGTACAGGCCACGGACAAGCACAAGTATCCTTTAAGTGCCGTGACCCAGCGTCCCATGGCCATGTACCATTCCTGGGATTCTCAAAATGCCTGGTTGCGCCAGATACATACCTATAATCATTTATATATGAGTCCAGCGCTGGGTAAGCAGGGTGGATTCAATGATGGCGACTGGGTTTGGGTAGAATCACAATGGGGCAAGGTAAAATGTTTGTGTCGTTTTTCGGAGGCCGTTGAGCCGGGCACGGTCTGGACCTGGAATGCGATTGGCAAGGCGTCGGGCGCGTGGAATCTGGAACCAAAAGCGGATGAATCGCGCAAAGGTTTTTTGTTGAATCATTTAATTTCTGAAGAGTTACCGGCAGACGCCAGTGGTTATCGAATGTCTAATTCGGATCCGGTCACCGGTCAGGCCGGCTGGTATGACGTGCGCGTACGAGTTTATAAAGCCGAAGCAGGAGATGATGATGTCAGCCTGCCGCAGTTTGATCCCATTGCGCCAGTCCCGGGCCAGCAAAACAAACGCGTTAAGTGGCTGGCCTATTTTGCCGGTCGTAAAAAGGAAGCCTGATATGTCGCAATTGGCATTGGTTATTGATCTGAATGTGTGTGTGGGTTGCCATGCATGCGTGACCAGTTGCAAGGAATGGAATACTTCCGGGGTCGCCGGCGCTTTATCCGATGATCGTCCCTATGGCGAACAACCCACCGGTACTTTTTTTAATCGAGTACAAACTTTTGAAGTAGGTGAGTACCCGAATACCGAGACGGTGCATTTTCCCAAGTCCTGTTTGCATTGCGAAGACCCGCCTTGCGTACCGGTATGTCCTACCGGTGCCAGTTACAAGCGCGAGGAAGATGGTATTGTCCTGGTAGATTACGATAAATGTATTGGCTGCAAGTATTGCTCATGGGCCTGTCCTTATGGCGCCCGTGAGATCGATGAGCACCAGAAGGTAATGAAAAAATGTACCTTGTGTGTGGATCGCATTTACGATCAAAACTTACCAGAAACGGAACGTAAACCAGCGTGCGTCCTGGCTTGCCCCACCAGTGCCCGGTTGTTTGGGGATGTCCACGACCCTGAATCGGTGGTCTCAAAGGCGATTCGCGAAGAGGGCGGTTATCAACTGATGCCTGAATGGGGCACACAACCGGCCAATCATTATTTACCGCGCCGTAAAACCCGTATCCAGATTCACAGGGATGAACTGGTTCGTGCCGATAACCCGTTGAAAAAAGAAGGTCCAACTGTCAAGCCGGCACTGGACGAACCGTCCCTGGACGACGTTACTTCCTGGTAATCGGATTAATTAAAGAATTTTAAGGTAATAGAGCATGCACCCAGCTTTTTCGGTAATTTTTTTAACCACTTTTATTGGTGTTGGTCAGGGTTTATTCCTGGCAATTTATACCGGCGAGGTATATGGCACCCTGGACTTGTTACCGGCACAGCACCATAACTTTTATGTTACAGGCAGTGTGCTGGCGCTTATTTTCCTGGTTGCCGGGCTGGTCGCCTCATTTTTTCATCTCGGTCACCCGGAACGAGCCTGGCGGTCGGCCAGTCAATGGCGCACTTCGTGGTTGTCCCGGGAGGTGATCGTATTACCAGCGGTGATCGGCGCGATTTTTATTTATGGCCTGGTGCATTTACTGGGATTAAAACTGACCTTGTTTGGTTTCAATACCGGGCTAGCGAATGATTTGTCTTTGATTATTGGTGCCGGCGGTACCCTGGTAACATTTTTATTATTCCTGTGCACCGGCATGATTTACGCCTGTATAAAATTCCTCAAGGAATGGGCGTCACCCTTAACGATTATTAATTATACTTTACTGGGGACGGCGTCCGGGTTCCTGCTAGCGGCGGCACTGGCGGCCATGATGGCGCCAACACTGGTTCAGTTTTACGTGGTCTGGACAATAATAATTACATTAAGTGGCCTGGTAACCCGAACTGCAAGCTTGATCCGCAATGCCCGCCTGAAACCACAGTCCAATCTTAAAACTGCCATTGGTATTCGTCACGGCAAGATCCAGCAACGTTCCCAGGGGCAAATGGGCGGATCTTTCAATACCCGTGAGTTTTTTCATGGTGCGCCGGACTGGTTCTACCGGAATATCAAGTGGGTATTCCTGGCATTGGTCTTTATTGTGCCGGTATTTCTTATCAGCCTGACAATGGGTGATAGTGGTATTGTTGTTCTGGTCGCGGCTTTTGTAATACAGTATATTGGGCTCATTGCCGAGCGCTGGTTCTTTTTTGCCCAGGCCAATCACCCACAAAATCTTTATTATCAAACGGTGGGTTAAATAAAACACCGTAAACTAACTCGCACTACACTGAACTATGGGAAAAACTAAAAAACTAAAACACGAGCATGAACTGGAAAAGGCGGCGTTGCTAGCCGGCATGAAGTATGGAGAAGAACGGGGCGCTGTCGTATTTGAGGCGACAGATTCCCAGGCTGAGCGTTTTGAATACATCTACCGGTTACTGGTCCACGATAAAGTTATCCAGCCCTTGCCAGAAGACCAGGTCTCACAAAAGACCATGCGTCACAGACTGGCATTGTGGTACGCAAAAACCCTGCCTAAAGATCATCCCCTTATGAAGTAAAATATAGGCCACACTTGAACATCTACACCTAACTGCTTGATGTGACTGATATAGCGGCCGAATAAAAATAATTTTAGAAGGCTATTGCTTGTCAATATTAATTATATTTCACCAAATAATTAGTGGAATAATAGATTATTCCATGTAGACACAGGCTAATTGGGCGATTATTCTTGCCCGCTGTGAATTTTAAGCCATATTTTTTTGCTTGATTAGTGTTGGGCAGGAAATTTAATGACACAACACAATTTGTGAGGGACGGAATGTTTACAAGTATTTATAAAAATATAATTCTTATCTTTTTGTTGGCACTGGTAACGGCTTGCGGAGGCGGTGGCGGTAGCTTGCCGGGCGCAGCACCAGGCAGCAGTCCAGGGGCAACCGCAAATCCTTCGGTACGCATTCTTGGTAATAACGCCAATATTATTATCTCGTTTGGTAAAACCATGGACATTGGCACCCTGAGCGTGACGGGGTCTCTTTCCGGAGAAGTTAATAGTCCTCCTGTCTGGAGTACTAATCGTGTAAACAACGACACCTTGGTGATATCTCCAACCTCGAGTTGGGTCCTGGGTAGCAGCCGGACAATTAATGTAAGCGCCAATGAACTTGGCGGTAGCGGACAGATTATCCTGAGCCTTGTTTATGATGTTTATGCCGGCACGGGTTTTTTCGTGAGCAATGACAACGGTGATGATATGGCCAATGGCCAAACACCAGCGAATGCCACTAAAACCATTACAGCCGCAATTACACTGGCATCAGCCAACACCCCTGCCTGGATCGTAGTTGATGGCGGGAATTATCCCGTGACTTATGGCGCAGCTGGTAATGCTTCGCACGTGATTCTGACAAACAACATATCTCTTTATGGTGGTTATAATGCAGACTTTACTGATCGTGATACCGGGATGTATACCTCAACAATTACGAATAGTAGTGCCTCATATGTAGGCGACAGATATTCCGCCAATACGGCAATAGAAATGGGTAATGGCGTTACAGCAAGCACAATTGTCGATGGTTTTACAATCAATGCAACTACTCAGCCCGGTTTGTGGTTTACTTCGGCGATCTTAGTAAGTGACGGTGGCTCACCCACTATTCAGAATAATATATTGAATGCAGGTACTGGAACATTTCCTTATGGCATCTTGAGCGCGCGAAATGCATCACCTACCATCTATAAAAACCTGGTTTATGGTGGTACTGCCACCAACAACTCTTATGGTATTTACAGTTTTGACAACTCAAATCCTACTATCAGTCACAATAGTATTAGTGGTGGTTCTGGAGTGAACTGGTCTATAGCGGTATATACTGATACCGCTTCAGCGGCATTAATTTATAACAATGTAATTAGTGCTGGTGATGCCTCTAACACGAGCGGTATTGTAGTCAGTTCATCTTCTCCTGTTATTCAAAATAATACTATTAATGGCGGTAACGGGACAACCACAGTGAATGCTGTATTGATTCAGAGTGCCGGTGTAGGCACGCCACTGCCTTCACCAAGAATCGAAAATAATATTATTTTTACGACTTTTGTAAGCGGCGACGCTTCCTGTTTCGGCGAATATGCAGGTGCAGCCAGACCGGCTTCTCTCCGTAACAATAATTTATCCTCGTGCCCAAAATCAGTTTATTGGGGGCAAGCCGGAATTTGTCCAGGTAACGCTGATGGCGATAACAATGGTGCAACCTGCACAGTGGCAGAGCTGGAAGCTTATGTAGGTGCTAATGGAAGCGGGAATACAGTTGCCGATATGAGCTTGTATTTTGTGGATATAGATGGGCCTGATAATAATATTTTGACTACAAATGATAATAACTGGCGACTGCAGTCTTTTACGCCCGCCAGCGTCAGGAATGGTGGCCTAAATGGTATTGATGACGGTGGACCTGGCTGGGGATTTACTAACGATCTCGCCGGTAAAGTCAGGCCCGCCTCTGGCGCGCCCTGGTCAATAGGGGCTTATGAACCATAATGCCTGGCTCCAAAAAGGACTAGAGAAAAAAAAGACCAGCTCTGCTGGTCTTTTTTCGTTGCGCTAATGCTTTATCAATCCTGGTAACGTTGAAATATCAAACAGGCGTTGGTGCCGCCAAAACCAAAACTATTGGACATGGCGGTATTGATTTTAACATTTTCCATTAACTCCCGGACCACAGGGACACCCTCGGCTTCGGGATCAAGATTTTCGATATTGGCAGAGGCGGCTAGAAATTCGCCCTCCATCATCAGTAAAGAAAAAATTGCCTCGTTAACGCCGGCTGCACCCAGGGCATGACCAGTCAGGGACTTGGTTGAGCTAATGTTGGGTATTTCGTCTTTAAATAATTCTTTTACTGCTTTTAGTTCCTGGACATCACCAACCGGGGTGCTGGTACCGTGGGCGTTGATGTAGTCAATTTTTGACTCCACCGTTGCCATCGCCTGTTGCATGCAGCGGACTGCACCTTCACCTGAAGGCTGTACCATGTCATGACCATCGGAAGTGGCACCATAACCCACTAGTTCGGCAACAATTTTTGCGCCACGGGCACGGGCATGTTCCAGTTCTTCTATTACCAGGACACCACCACCACCGGCAATGACAAATCCATCGCGGTCAACATCAAAAGTACGCGAGGCTAAGTGGGGCTGGTCATTATATTTAGATGACAACGCGCCCATGGCGTCAAACATCAAGGACGAGGCCCAGCCACATTCTTCACCGCCACCGGCAAAAATAATATCCTGTTTGCCTAGCTGGATAATTTCTGCCGCGTTACCAATGCAGTGGGCGCTGGTTGAGCAGGCAGAACTGATTGAATAATTCACACCCTTTATTTTGAATGCCGTTGCCAGGTTGGCAGAAGTCGTACTGCCCATGGTGCGCGGTACCATGTAAGGACCCACTTTCCTGACGCCCCGATTCCGCAGCAAGTCAGCCGCGATTACAATATTACCGTGCGAGGAGCCGCCGGATCCGACAATAATGCCACTACGTGGATTGGAAACCTGCTCAGTTGTAAGACCGGCATCGCTTATGGCTTCTTGCATAGCGATGTAATTAAAAGCCGCGGCATCACCCATAAAACGACGGACTTTGCGATCGATCAAGGCTTCGGTGTCAATGTGGATTGCACCATGGACATGGCTGCGCATGCCGTAATCTGCATACTCTTGTGAAAATTCAATCCCGGATTTACCCTCACGCAAGGATTGGGTCACAGCCGCTTTATTATTTCCGATGCTGGAGACGATCCCCATACCGGTGACAACAACTCGTTTCACAGTAGGCCCCTAAAAATCTTCTGTAGATGTAAACAGACCGACTCGCAGGTCTTTGGCAAAATATATTTCCCGACCATCAACGCTCATGGTCGCGTCGGCAATGCCCATGGTTAATTGTCTCATAATGACACGACGCAAGTTTATGTGATAAGTCACAAGTTTATTGGCTGGTGTGACTTGTCCTGAAAATTTAACATCGCCGGCACCCAGTGCGCGCCCGCGACCAAGCCCACCGGCCCAGCCAAGGTAAAAACCAATCAGCTGCCACATCGCGTCCAGACCCAGGCAGCCCGGCATCACGGCATCGGACTCAAAATGACAGGCAAAAAACCACAGCTCAGGCGTGACATCCAGCTCGGCAATAATTTCACCCTTGCCCCTGGCGCCACCTTTGTCAGATATATGGGTAATCCGGTCAAACATCAGCATATTTGGCAAGGGTAGACGGGCGTTATCATGGCCAAATAATTTACCATGCCCGCAATCCAGCAGCTCATCCCGTGTGAAACTATGTTTTTTTTCTGAAGTCATTAGCATTTTTTAAAATTAACAATTGTGATTATACAGGAGAATTACAGCATAGAATGCCTGTCGCCCCCAAAATGAGGGCCAAGACTACACGAAAACCATTGCCGCTGACAGCTTGTTTGGCCCCTATAATTGGTGTTTGTTGGCGACAATCATAAATGAGCAGGTATAGGTAATGCCTTGTTTTTCATTGCTTTATACTGAATGGTATTGGTATAGATTGATTAACAGATTAAAAAACCAGAGAAAATATGTAGGTTAATATTAATTTCGATGATTGTTTTAAGGCGCAGGGTCAAAACTCTAGAGTCAGGGTATGGCACTGGGTAAAAACAGGCCCTGGCAAGAAATTGAGTGATTGTTGGGACGGAGAATAACGCCAGTGAAACCAGGGCCTGAACCAAAATAGAAATAACATGATTCGAAAGCGTTTTTGCACTATCTCTGGATATTGATTCTAAATATACAATATGTAATTGATCTGAAAGCTGCTTGGTAAATATTTCAAGCGGTCATCGTTCCATGCCCGTATCAGGAACGGTCTTATTGATATTATCGATGCAATAATCAATGAACAGGCTGACCAGTCTCGAAGTATTACGTTTGCTTGGATAAATGAACGATAAAAAGGTCGGCGATAATTTCCAGTCAGTCATTATTTCAACAAGCCTGCCCTGTTGTATCGCTTCTGCACAAATCATGGCGGGAATTTGTGCAATTCCCTGATCGTTTTCTACGACATATTGTATGCCGGAAATTTCATTGATTGATAAGGCGCTATCGACTGAAACTTTCATAACAGTATTATTTCTTTTGAGTTCCCAAATAACTTTTTCATGCCAACCACCAAATGTAATTAATCTATGTGTTTGCAAGTCATCTGGATGCGTGGGCTGACCGTGCAATTTAATATATCCCGGTGATGCAACCAGTATGTGACGGTAGGCGAGTAGTCGACGGGCAATAAGGCTGCTGTCGTCAAGCTGGCCGACCCGCATAGCTACATCCACGTTATCTTCTATCAGGTCAACATAACGCTCAGTAACCATAACTTTAAATAATGATTTGGGGTAAGATTTTTGAAATGCAATAATCAGGGGAGTAACCAGGACATCGGCCAGGTTCGGAGGGATGGATAATCTTAAGGTACCGGAAACTTCGGTTTGCCTGTCTATCAGCGCCAGACCACCTGCCTCGATTTCTTCCAGTCCACGGCGACAGTATTGATAATACTCTGCACCAAGTTCCGTTATGCGTAAATGACGGGTAGAGCGCTCTAATAAACGTACGCCAAGTGCTTTTTCCAGCTCACTAATTTTACGACTGACAGTAGATATAGGGATCCCCAGGCGTTTTGACGCCTCGGAGAAGCTGCGGAACTCAGAAACACGGACAAACAATGCGGCTGCATTAAGATCTGGCATAATATTTATCTTCCCGTATATGGAAATATAATTTCTAATTCTAGCATCTATTCCTAAATGTGGAAAGATATTACGATCCCACTCTAACCTAATAAGGAGTTGGAATATGAAGCGTGCGACCCAGGAAAATGTGTTGGTTAACTGGAAGTATCGTCAGCTAGTAATAGTTGCTGGCCTGTTAATGCTAATGCTTGGTTTATCTGTGAATTTATCAGCAAAGGCCGAGCAGGGCTCAGATTCAAAGTCAGAATGGTTTAAGGTTGCAGATAACACCTATGTTTTTCGGTACAAGTTTTATTTCACCTTATTCGTCAAAACAGAAAACGGAATTGTCGCTTTTGATCCATTATCAAATGAAGCTGCGGAACAGTATGTAAAAGCCATCAGGGAAGCAGTGCCAGGGGCGAAGTTGAGCAAAATAATCTACACGCACTGGCATACAGATCATTCAACAGGTGCGAAGATCTTACGCAGAGAGTTTGGCAGGAATATACCCATTATTGCACATGAGAATACCCTCGCAAGATTAAAAAAATTAACTGATAGCGATGTGCCATTACCGACTAAAACAGTTACAAATGATGGTCTGGTTTTAAATGATAGTTCTAACCCAATCGAGCTCAAGTATTTAGGATATGCGCACACGAATACAATGCTGATCGCTTATCTGCCAAAACAGAACCTTGTGTTTGGTGTTGATTTTGTTAATCATGATTCGATGGGTTGGCGGGATTTACCAGGTGTCGATATTGATGAATTGATTTTAATGCAAAAACGATTAATGAAACTAGACTTTAAAACAATTACCTTCGGACATGGTCGGCCAGGTGGCAGACAAGTCGTATCACGGCAAATTAATTATTACAAAACATTACTAAAAGAAGCGACGAGCGCTGTTAAAAAAGGGTTGTCTGAAGATGAGGCCGTCAAAAGTACAGTCCTGGAAAAATATAAAAACTGGGAAAATTATGACAACTGGTTCACTATGAATGTGCGAGGTGCTTACCGTTTTGTGAAAGAAAAATTGGAGTGAAATAGCGTCTATACTATGCTTGTTAAAAAAATCGATTAAATACGCCGACGAGGGGTGTCTTTTTAATTTGGAGGCGGCGGCGGGAATCTGAATCGCTCACGGCCGTCCATGGCCTTCGCGATATAAAAACATCCTGTTTTTAACCCGCTACGCGGTTTCATCGTTCTCGCAATCACAAAATATAAAAAGGGCTGTATCTTTCAATACAGCCCTTTTTAAATTTTGGTGGAGGCGGCGGGCGTCGCTCTCGCACATCCCTGTGCTTCGCGACATTTGTGCATCCATGCACGTCATCGAACCAAACGCGGGTTCTCATCCACACCTGCCTCCAAAAAACAAAACGGGGTACACCCGCTGGGTGCACCCCGTTATATTTTTTGGTGGAGGCGGCGGGAATCGAACCCGCGTCCGCAAATACTCCGCCTTCGGTTCTACATGCTTAGCCGTGTCTTTAAATTTAACCGGTAGCTATCCGACGGGCAGGGTAGACTACAAGCGATCCCGATTAGAGTTTAGTGCATCGGCCCCGGGTGGGCTTCAACACGATCTTGTGTGAAATGACCTTTCGAGCCTGGACCCACAAGCAAGTACCAGTGAAAGGTCTAGCCTGCTTTACGCAGCTAGAGCGTAGTTGTCGTCGTTGGCAACTATAAAGTTTGCAGCTGTATTTACGAGGTAACTGCGCCTCGGCATGCCCCTTAGGTTTTGTGACCCACGTCGAAGCCAGGTCGCCCCCAGAGTTTATAGCAAGTTTCTAGTTGCTAGTGGCTGGTAGTAGTGCGTGTAATCTTGGTGTTTCTCTATCCAGCCAGCCAACCAAGTATAATGCATATGGGTAAAATATGGGGAGAAATTAGCCGTTTTTCAAGGCGCGGCGTAGTTCTCGATCAGTTTCCCGCTTTTTAATGGTTGCCCGTTTGTCGTGGGCCTGTTTGCCCTTGGCCAGGGCGATCTCAACCTTGACGAAACCCTTTTTCCAGTACATGGCAATGGGTGCCAGGGTGTAACCTTTACGCTCAA
Organism: Acidiferrobacteraceae bacterium; assembly: GCA_003228915.1. Taxonomy (GTDB): domain Bacteria; phylum Pseudomonadota; class Gammaproteobacteria; order Acidiferrobacterales; family SZUA-150; genus SZUA-150. The sequence continues at coordinate 2,716 of QIGL01000088.1, read as the reverse complement.
CGGCGCCGATGAGTTTGCTGATTTCCTTCCTGTTCAGGAGTAATTTTTTTCGCCGCTGCGGATCGGGATTTACGTGCGTCGAGGCTGAGAGCAGGGGGGTGATGCGGGCACCCACCAGGAAAACTTCCCCATCGCGGACGTCGACGTATGCCTCGGTTAGCTGGCCGTGGCCGGCGCGCAGGGATTTAACCTCCCAGCCTTCCAGCACCATACCGGCCTCGAACTTGTCTTCCAGAAAGTAATCGTGCCAGGCCTTTTTATTGCGGGCAATGGTACTGCTGGGCGTTTTAGGTTTTTTCTTGGCCATATCAAGTCTGGATAGTGTCATTCCTGAATTCTGTGTTTAGCGGCTCACGAGTGCATAACTGACCGGTCATGACTATAATAACAGGGTAAGGGTTAAAATGTGACTAAGACCAGCGCGGACAGTGCAACTAATTTTTATATTGATGAAAACCGATGGCCAGAAAAACTAAATCAAGGTCAAAAAAGAAAACCGAGGCGGCCAGATGGTCGAGCACCAGACTATTTGTATTTGCCTCTGCTGGTGTTGCCATTGGTTTAAATAATTTCTGGCAGTTCCCTTACCTGGTGCCTGAGTATGGCGGCAGCCTTTTTTTAGGCAGTTATCTATTTTTTTTATTGATACTTGGTTACCCGTTATTGTTGGCCCAATTTAGTATTGGACGCCTGGGTCGGGCCTCGCCAATTCTCAGTGTTAAAACCCTGGTTGATGAAATCGATGGTGACCCCAATTGGCACTTATTGGGCTCGCTGGCCACTTTCATTGGTTTCCTGGTGCTGACCTATTTAAGCGTGATTGGTGGCTGGACATTTGCTTATAGTTTCCGTGCGGCATTTGGTTTATTTGATGGTTTAACCGCAGATGGTATTGGTAGTGTTTTTGGTAATTTCGTCAGCGACCCGGAACGACAAATGTTCTGGCACAGCCTGTTTATCATTCTGACCATGGTTGTTTCGGCGCGGGGATTAAAAAAAGGAATTGAACCCGTTATTCGTTACGTGATGCCAATGATTTTTTTACTGGTCTTGTTATTATTTATATACGTTGTGACGCTACCGGGATTTAACGACGGCTTGCAACAATTATTGGCACCAAACTGGGAAGCATTTGGTATTAAGTCAGTATTGGTGGCGCTGGGACAAACATTTTTTAGCCTGGGTCTGGGTTATGGTGTTTATATTGTTTATGGCTCATACCTGCCTGATGATATCTCGCTCAGCAAGAGTGCGGCAGGTATTGCCGGCCTGGACGTATTGGTGGCTGTTGCTGCTACCGTAATCGTATTCAGTATATTAAGTGCCGCGGGACAGGACATGACATCTGGTCCAATATTGATGTTTAAATCATTGCCATTGGCGCTGGATATTTTGCCTTATAGCCAGCTGGTAACGACCATGATTTATATCGTGTTAGCACTAGCGGCATTTTCGACGGCCATCGCCCTGATTGAGCCAATGATATTATGGTTGTCCGAGACTCATAACATGACCAGGTTTACGGCAGCAGTCTGGTCCGGAGTGTGCGTCTGGTTGTTGGGCATAGTCGTTATATTTTCGTTTAATGAATGGGCTTTCAGTTTTCAGTATTTCGGCTCAGAAAAACAATTGGGCTTGTTTGATGCAATTCAAATTACGACTTCTAATTACCTGTTGCCATTGACGGGCATTTTTGTTGCATTATTTGTCGGCTGGTCTGTCCATGAAAAATTATCAGCAGAATTTTTCAGCTTCCCCGATGAAAAACTATACAAAGTATGGTTGTGGCTGATACGAATTGTTATACCATTATTGTTACTCGTCATTTTATTTTCTGTGCCCGCATTATTTTTGTAGCATGAAAAAAATAAAAAAATCAGCACTGATTCCTTTCCCGGCCGAGAGTTTATACGAACTGGTGGCAGATATAGAATCGTACCCACAGTTTCTGTCCTGGTGTTCTGCCGCAAAAATTATTTCCAGCAAGGATAATGTTGTTGAGGCTTCAATCACGATTGCCTATCACGGGTTGCACAAGAAATTTACCACACACAATGAAAATGTACCGGGAAAATCCATTCACATGGAGCTTGCAGACGGCCCATTTCATTACCTGGACGGTACCTGGAATTTTCAGGCACTCGATAAAACATCTTGTAAAGTCATGCTGGATATAGGGTTTAAGATTTCCAATCCAGTGATGCGGCTGGCACTGGGCGGGATATTCGAGAAAATTTCGAATAGCATGGTTGAGGAATTTGTAACCCGTGCCTACCAGATTTTCGAGAAACCAGGAGAGAATGAAAATTAATATCGAAATCGTTTATGCGGGTGAAACAAGTCAAAATCTTGTCCAGCTAAAGATTGAACCGGGTACATCTATCGGCCAAGCGATTAAAGATAGTGGGTTACTGCAAGCTTGTCCTCAAATACAACTAAACGATTGCCAGGTGGGGATTTTTAGCAAAAAGACAGGCCTTGATACGATTTTACAGGATCGGGACCGGGTTGAAATATACCGACCGCTGAAAATATCACCAAAGGAGGCCAGGAAGTTACGTGCAAGTTTGACGAAGGAGGGTAAATATCAAGTCTGACAAATTATTTAAGATAAATTAATTAAGGAAGCTCCGACCAATTGTCATCTCGACCGTAGTGGACGACTCCATGGCAAGGATTGTTCCAGACAATCCTATTGCATTCCCGCCCACTGTAG
>QIGL01000057.1 GCA_003228915.1 Acidiferrobacteraceae bacterium | reverse complement strand
TTAATCACCAGATTCTGCCGAAGTATCCCGAAATAATCAGGGAGAAATACTGCTATAGTAATGACTTACGATAACTAACTGAGTCTCTCAGTAACAATAAGCATGAACCCGGTAACCTGCATGCCCAACGCCACGACCCAATATAGTATTCTTTTTGCTGACATTGCCGGCAGCACCCAGCTCTACGAACAATTAGGCGATACCAAGGCACAGGCCTGTATTAGCGATTTACTCGACCTGATTGCCGAGACTATTGAACGCCATCAAGGCACAGTCATTAAGACTATTGGCGATGAAATCATGTGCCGGTTTGACGAACCCAGCCCTGCCATTGCCGCGGCCACCGATGTCCAGACCGAGATTGAGCTCCAGTCAAAGATTAGCAAGGTTAGCCTGTCTGTACGCATCGGGCTCCATCATGGGCCGGCGCTACTAAAAAATAATGACCTATTTGGTGATGCAGTCAATGTCGCCGCACGCATGGCAACAATTGCCAAGGCCAACCAGATTATTACCACTGATGATGTTGTTAAGGCCCTGCCGGAGTGGCAGACAGACAAAACCAGAAAATTTGATCACACCGTCGTTAAAGGCAAGAAGGAACCCATTACAATTTATGAAATTGTCTGGAAAAGTGACAACCTGACCGAGCTCCAGTTCACCAGTCAGCTCTCCCATACATCAGTCGCTTCACGGCTGGTGCTGGTTCATGAAAATGAAAAGTATGAAATGACGCCGGTGTCAGCGCCAATCACCATCGGCCGCGACAAGACCTGCACTATTTCTATTAATTCCGGATTGGCGTCACGCAATCATGCTAGGATAAATTACCAACGGGGGAAATTTGTCCTCGTTGACGAAAGCACAAATGGTACCTATGTGCGTATGCCTGACATAAACAACATGTTTATTCGCAGGGAGGATTTTCCGCTAATGGGGTCAGGACAAATCTCATGTGGCGAAAAAGCCGTGGATGAACACCCGAACCTGATCCAGTTTACCTGCGAATAAAGATATATTAATTCCCTTTAACTATTTTTTTTGCGAATCAAATTAAGGGCTGATCCCGCCTTAAACCATTCAATTTGATCGCTTGTCATAGTGTGTGCAGCCTTTATATTTTCTGTCGAACCATCTGCATGTTTAATCTCAACCACAACATTTTTTCCCGGTGTTAATTTATCCAGATCCAGAAAACAAAGTTTGTCATCGCGCTGAATTTTTTCATAATCATCCGGCTCGACAAATGTCAGTGGTAAAATACCCTGCTTTTTCAAATTTGTCTGGTGGATACGGGCAAAACTGCGCACCAGGATGACACGGGCGCCCAGGTGTCGGGGACTCATGGCGGCATGTTCCCGGGAACTGCCTTCACCAAAATTATGGTCACCGACGGCAACCCAGCCTTGTCCCTTCGACTTGTAACTACGGGCAATCTTTTGCAGGGAAATATCCTCGTCACCGGTCAAAACATTAAATCCGGTACCGGGTTCCTTACCAAACTTATTGTTGGCACCGATATACATATTGTTACTGATTTGATCCAGGTGTCCACGGTACTGGAGCCAGGGACCTGCGGGTGAAATATGGTCGGTCGTACACTTGCCTTCCGCCTTTAACAAAACCAGCAGGTCTTTATAGCCAGCCACTTTGTCCAGGGGTTCAAATGGTGCCAGCAGCGCAAGTCGTTCACTGTCGGCTGCTACCTGGACTTGCAGCTTACTGCCATCATCCTGGGGGGCAGCATAGCCACTCTCGCCATGATCAAAACCCTTGGCAGGTAACTCATCGGCAACCGGTGCTTGCAAGTCCAGGGTCTCGTCAGTGAGTGGATTTGTTTTAAATGACCCGGTTAACGCGTAAGCGGTGACCACTTCCGGGCTGGCAATAAACGCATGGGTCTTGGGGCTGCCATCATTGCGCTTGGGGAAATTACGATTGTAGGAAGTTAAAATTGAATTGGATTTGTCCTTATCGCTATCTGTTCTCTCCCACTGGCCAATACAAGGGCCGCAGGCATTGGCCAATACTGTAGCGCCGATATCTTCGAGATCTTTTAATAAACCATCGCGCTCTATGGTTGCCCGAACCTGTTCTGATCCTGGTGTAACCATGAAAGGAATTATTGCTTTTAATCCTTTTGCCTTTGCCTGGCGGGCCACATTGGCTGCCCGACCAATATCTTCGTAGGACGAATTAGTACAACTGCCAATCAAGGCCGCCGAAACAGCCACGGGATAGTTATTTTTCTCGACATCATTTTTCATTTCTGAAACAGGCCGGGCCAGATCCGGTGTGTGCGGTCCGACAATATGCGGCTCGAGGGTGGATAGATTTATTTCTACCACCTCGTCATAGTATTTTTCCGGATTTTTCAGGACTTCCGGATCAGCCGTCAAATGCTCAATCGCGGCTTCCGCCATGGCGGCAATTTGGTCCCGCTCGGTAATACGTAAATAATCAGCCATGCGTGAGTCAAATGGAAAAACAGAAGTCGTGGCTCCCAGTTCCGCGCCCATGTTTGTCACGGTTGCCTTGGCGGTACAGCTCAATGAAGCGGTGCCGGATCCAAAATATTCGATTATTTTTCCGGTGCCACCGGCTGTGGTTAACATGCCCGCCAGTTTTAAAATAACATCCTTGCCGCTTGTCCAACCGGAAAGTTCGCCAACCAGTTTCACGCCCACCACTTTTGGCCAAAGCACTTCCCACGGCATACCCACCATGGCATCAACGGCATCGGCACCACCGACACCGATTGCAACCATACCCAGGCCGCCAGCATTGGGGGTATGAGAATCGGTACCAATCATCAAACCACCGGGGAAGGCATAATTTTCAAGCACCACCTGGTGAATAATACCGGAGCCAGGCTGCCAGAAACCCATGCCATACTTGGCAGCGGCAGATGCCAGGAATTCATACACTTCGTGATTGCTTGTGTTGGCGACTTGCAAGTCTTGCACGGCACCTACCTTGGCACGAATCAAATGATCGCAATGGACGGTGGTGGGAATAGAAACTTCAGGCTTACAGGCAGTCATAAACTGCAGGATTGCCATTTGGGCAGTCGCATCCTGCATGGCTACCCGGTCAGGTCGCAGGCCAACTGTCGTGACACCACGGGTCGGCAAGGCTTCGTCCTGGTCCGCACGATGTGTAAACAGGATTTTCTCTGCCAATGTCAGGGGCTGTTTGGTTAAACTTCGCGCATTTTTCATGCGGCCTGGCAGGGCTTCGTAAAAATCCTTGATCATGGAGATTGCGTCAGCGGGAATTTTTTCCATCACTCTATTCCTGTTTAAACTATTTCTGGTTAAAAAAAATGGAGCCCGCAGTCGGAGTCGAACCAACGACATCCTGATTACAAATCAGGTGCTCTACCAACTGAGCTATGCGGGCAATATTGCGGAGCGGCATTCTATGAAAATCCACCCGGCTTGTGCAAATATTTTTACTGCGTATTTGCTGGTTAAATCGGCCTCGGGCTAAATATTATCAGGAATTATGTGGAACAGCGCAGATTATGGCTTTTTTACCGAAAAAACTGGTGTTATTGCTTATTGTCCGCAAGTTTGTCAGGTCAGCCAAAGATTGGACCAATCACCCGTTCAGGCTGGCGTATTACACTTTGCACCCAGGATCTTAACACCTGATTTTCTCCATGTTTCTTTAAACTCGAAAGACAATTCCTGCTCTGTTTTTACATCCAGCCAGTAGGTTTTTTTTGAGCTGGTAATGGTTTCCCGCTTAGCCTTGATTTTCTTCTTTTTGAGCCTGGCAAGTCGTTTATCTGCATTCTTTTTGACTGAGTAAACCCCTAGTGAAATGGCGTTTTTCTGCTTCTTGTCGGCCATCAAGGCATGATCTTTAAACCCCAATCGTGTCAACTTTTTTTGCATCTGGAGCGCTGCCTTTTGGGACTTTAGTGGCGGGATATAAACGCGATAGATTTTCTTTTTTTCGTTTGATTTTCTGGGATTTGCCGAAATAGCAACCGTCACCAATTGACTGCGGGCCCGGGTCGCAGCTTTTTCTTTGGCGAAAGGACCTATGCGATAACAAAGTTGTGGCGGCGTAACATCCACCAGTGCGCGGGCACGTTGTTTTTTTCCGGATTTAATGGGCTTTATTTTTAATCCCTGGGCATCAAGCAAGCTTAATTGACTAACATTGATCTCTGGTTTGGGTTTGGGTGCAGGAACAGGTCCGCCGGCAACCGTGTACCAGCTTTGCCACATCCAGAAGCCAAGGTTAATGATGGCCAATGAAGCCACTAGCCATTTCATTTTAATGATGCCCCTGCCAATGATGTTTCAGCCAGTGATTTCCCTAAAAGCGACAGCCCCAAAAACACCAGATCTTTTTCCATTCGGTAATTCGAAGACAGTAAATCGGCAATATCGGGCGCGGCTCCTCCCGTTAACAATACTGTCATGTTGTCACCCAACTGCCTGGAAAATTCAATAATCAACCGATCAATGGCACCGGCAAGACCATAGCTGGTGCCATATTCAACGGCAGCGGTTGTGCTTGTTATTGGCAAACTAGTGAATTGTCTGGCTGGTTTCAATTTTTGCCAATCCACCCCGGCTGTTTCCTGCTTGAGCATCTGCCGCTGCATACTGGCGCCCGGCAAGATGGCACCGCCCAGGTGTTGACCATTTTCATCCAACCCATCGACTGTAATGGCAGTACCACAATCAATAATACAAACAGGGCCCTGTACCAGTTTTCGGGCAGCCAATAAAGCAACCCACCTGTCGGCACCAAGCTGTAAAGGCTTGGTGTATGCGTTGCTCACACCCAGCGCGTGTTCACCGACAGTGACATGATGGAGCGGACATGAGAAGTTTTCCCTGATCGTGGCAGAAATCGTTTCCGTCACAGGCTCATCAGCGACACTACATACCACTACTAATTCTGGTTGTAATTGTTGCCACTGGTTATGTAATTTCGCGACAAGGTCATTGCCCGTTATTACCACAATTCCAGACTGCAGTATTTGTTCTTCGTCCAGCGCCCACTTGAGCCGTGAATTTCCGATATCTACAAGCAATTGTCTCACGGTATTGACCTTAAACTAACTTCACCAGAAACAAAACAATGTTCCTCGCCTTTTTCATCCAGTAAATACAGTGCGCCATTATTCCCGATATTTATAATCTTGCCAGGATATTCCCGGTCTCCCCGGATCACTTTTACATGACGATCTGAATAGGCGTGTAGTGACATCCATTGTTTTTTAAACAACTCAAACCCATTTTCTTCAAAATCTGCAAAACATTGCAGTAAATGTTTAACCAGGTTTGCGGCCAACTGGTTTCGATCAAACGTCAGGTTGGTCTCGTTTTTCAAGTCAGTCCAGGGCTGGTTGATTTCATTTTTTGTAACATAGCCCATGTCCACATTTATACCAATCCCCAGAACGACCAAACATGGGCCGGTTGATTCCCCTTGCATCTCAATCAACAAGCCGCCAATTTTTTTATCCGCCAGCAATATATCATTTGGCCACTTCAGTTTTGCATCGCTGACATCCAGCTCAGACAACGCATTAACGACGGCCACACCCGCTGCCAGGCTCAGACCGCCCAAATCTGCAGGGCCTAACTGGAATTCCCATGCTATAGATAACAGGATATTCCGGTAAGCCGGTGCCACCCAGTTATTACCCCTTCGACCCCTGCCCTGTAATTGTGCTTCGCCAAGGCAAACATGACCCGACACGGTTTTAGTTCGCGCCAGGCTTAACAAGTAATCATTCGTTGAATCGACCTCATCCAGTACATGGATGGCGGTGGGTTTTATACGAGAATTTTTGAGGTGTTGGTTTATCTTCTCTTCAGATAACGGCGCCAATGGGCTGGCAAGCTTATAACCTTTACCAGTCACACAATGTATCTCCAGTCCGGAAACTTGCAATACCTTGATTGCCTTGTTGACAGCAGCCCGGGACACGCCCAGGTTCGCGCCTATTTCAGTGCCCGAGTGAAACTGTCCATCAGCAAGCAGGTTTAGAATTTGTGTCCGCGTACTCATGGGCAAAGTGTACCAGATGTCCCCTGCCGAATGGCCGTTGGGCCTGGAAAATACAGGAAGCACAGGAAGCCAGGCAAGCGCTGTTTACTCAACTACATCAGGAGATGTTAGTTAATTACTATTTTACCGCGATCATCCTTTTTAGCTTTATCCAGTGCGTTGTTCGCCCTTTGCATGGCAATAGTAGGCGTGTCCTTCGGTAACAACACAGTGCCGCCGCCGGACACTGAAGCTTTTATATCCCGCCCTTTATGGTGCATGCCAGATTTTTTAATTGCTAATTTCAAACGATTCGCAATCTCCCTGGCACTCTGCTTGTTTGTATTCGGTAATATAATGGCAAATTTATCACTGCCATACCTGGCAATAAAATCCTGTTTCCGTAAGTGCAGCCTCAAAATACTGGCAATAACCCTAAGCGTACGGTTTCCAGCTTTCCAGCTGAAGTAACGATTTATCTCGGCCAGGTTATCAATATCCCAAATTTGCAGGACACCGTTAACATTTTCAGGATCCGCCAGCATTTCTCTCATTTTTCGTTCATAGGCCACCCTGCTACCCACGTCAGTCATGACATCAACCAGGGCCTCATCAATTTCTTCCTCAAGTTTACTTTGCAGGTTTTGGGTATTACCTTCAAGATCCCTTACTGAACTTGCAATTTCCCGCATCTGGCCGTGCATGGATGCATGGGACTGGGTGCCTTTCATTCGAAAATCATCAACCTTGACTCGCAAAATTGCCAATCTTTGGTTGAGCCATATTTTAATGCTTTCAAGATTTGGTGTTTTGTGAATATGGTGCTCAATATCGGTCATGGTACGTTCCAGAATATTACTGACCTTCTGGTTGGCGTGAAAGCTGGCCAGGGTAGTTTGTTCTGTGCCTTGCAATTTCTGGTCAATATTTTTCAGCCCCGAAACCAGGTTATCCATAAACCCTATCTGGTCCTGGTGTTTGTTCTCACTATAAAAACGTGTCTCGGCAATCACGTTGGCAATCTGGGTCAGGAAAGCAGCCAATTGTTTAGACGTCAGCGGGTCACGGGCCAGGGATTTCAGCTCGTCAAGATAACTTTTGCAGTGATCTGGCGGTTGTATTGCATCCAGCAATAATTCGAGGGCGCCACGAACAACAGCCGAGTCCCAGCGACCATCTGCAAGATGACTATCTTTAGTTTGCGGTTTTTTTTTCGCTCTACCCAAAATGCTGTCCGACTAAAAAAGATCCATTCAATAGATCTAATTCTCGATAAATAATAGATGATTATCCTGCATGGGTATCCATATTAGTTTAGCCTGAAATGAAGGCCATGGAATGTCTTGCCCCGGGACAATACTTTTGGAAGCTCTGATCAATTGTCATCTCGACCGTAGTGGAGAGATCTCATGCCACGGAACTTCAGTAGTATCAGGAAGATACAAGATTCCTCCGCTTCGGTCGGAATGACATACATATATTGATCAGAGCTTTTTTATATATACATTGTGCAAGATTCACGCCAGACGGGTTACGTAAGATCGTTCAGACGCTATTTGCCTGAATTAACTGGAAGAATGTTTTTTACGTCCCCTTACAATTAGCGGGATTTAACAAGCCGAACCAACTTGACCAGCTCCAGCTCAATTTCTTTGCGCCGTGCTTCCAGGTAGCGTCTTAGCCGTCGACGTCGGACAAACAGGATAAATACGCGAACATTGTCGAATATTTTCTCACGCTCCCGGCGCACAACAAGAGCGGCTATGGCGCCAGGTACCAGGCTGGCAAAGTAAAACAGGGCCAGGCCGGGTGTCGTGTATTGCATCAACCACACTGACTGGCCAATCCAGAATACACTGAAATAAAATAACCCCAGTGACATTTTGGCAGTGTCATATTGATCCGTACCCCGGGAAATGAATCTGGCAGTATGTCTCGTGAGCAGGAAGGGAACAATCGAATTAACAAACCCCCATAATGCCACAGGCAGGGCAATTGTAATTATAAAAATACTATGAAATATAAACCGGGTGACCAGGGAAGGCCTGTACTTGATCGTTAAGTGGTAGTCATGGACACCAAATCGTTTGCATATTTTCTCAAACCGCTGCAATTTTCTGTCGAGCCAGGCGACGCGATCAGGCTCCTTGTGGGCCAGTTCATTATAGGCCGTACTCAGTTTTTTCAGGGCGCGAAATTTGAGAGATAAATCGCGCTGGCGATATTTTCCATGACGCAGCGCAAAAAATCTTTCCACCCTGCGTAAAAGATTCATGGTCTCCCAGCTCTCAACATTAATCGTTACTTCACCAAGACCTTTTTGTATCAAGTTTGTGGTTTGTTCTACTTCGTCATGCTTTTTTGCATTCGCGATACTATCCAGATTTACCGGTTTGCCTATCTCGACCAGCACATCACCCCGGTACTTGCCTTTATGGCCAAAGTTTAAGCCAACAGGAATTATTTGAGGACTAACGCCAATGCTCTCACGACAACCAAGTACGATGCGGGCCGCGCCTGTTTTTATCTCACGAATGCCCGGGTCGGAATGACTCTGGCCCTCTGGAAAAATTAGTAAAACAGCGCCCTTGGCAAACATTTCATAACTCTTGCGAAACGAATCCGTATTTTTACTGGTATCGCCTTTATCCTGGCGTCGGTATACAGGCACAGCCTGGATACCTTTTAGCACCGGGTAAAGCAAAAAATTTCCAAACAGGCCGCTGCGCGCCAAAGGATGGATTGGGCGTTTTAATACTGACTGGATAATGACGGCATCAGCCAAAGCATTGGCATGATTTGCACACAACAGAACCGGGCCCGTTTTTGGTATATTGTTAAGCCCGCTTACCTCGAGCTGGCTATAAAATATTCGCGATATCATTTGGCAAAATTTTCGCCAAATAACCTGGAAGAGATTAGCCCTTATAACGCTTTGTTCGATAGTGGCTGCCACGATATGCGCTTCATCATTTAAATGTCTGTTTCGACATCATAACGCTTTCACTATTAATAAAGAAATAGCACGCCATTCTGGTTCTAAAATGGGTCACATATGCATCAACAACGGAGAGAAAAATACTGGAACTTTTAATGCCTAAAGCTAAATGACTTCGAGGGAAAAATTTTCTGGCAACAGAATTTCCATAGATATGGGCAGGTGGTCAGAATATGCATGACCCAATACTTTAACGTTTTTTATTTCCAGGCTTGGCGATACCAGGATATGATCAATATTTTTATCTGGTTTCCAGCTTGGAAAAGTAAATAACCCATGGATTGGTTCACGTAAAAACATGTTTTCATTAATCCAGTTCATCTCTTTGCTATCCGCCTGAAAATTCATATCACCCATGAGGATGACATTTTTCCTGGCGGAGAGAATTTCGGCTAATGTTTCAAGCTGTTGTAAACGGGCACGCATACTCAGGGCAAGATGGACGATCGCTATTGTCAGTGTTTGATCGCCACTGCCAAGCTCAACTAACAATGCGCCGCGACCTGGTATAAAGCCGGGCAAACGATGGCGCTCAACCGAACTTATTTTATAACGGCTCAACAAACCAAGACTGTGTTGGGCCAGTTTGCCCAGGTTGCGGTTGGTAATATGGTTCCAGTGTTGAAACCGTGCACGCATCGCCAGGTACTCGGTTTGATTTATAAACCCGGATCTCAGGCTGCCCGCGTCAACCTCTTGCAAACCGACAATATCGAAATCAGACATATGGTGGGCGATCGCATTAAGATTGCTTGTTCGTTGCGCATGAGGAAGTACATGTTTCCAGCTATGGGTAATGTAATCCTGGTAACTGTTTGTGGATATGCCGGTTTGAATATTATAAGTGGCTAAGCGTAATTTTTTTCTGGGTGTCTGCCCGGAGTCATGCTGATTATCAACAGAATGAGAATTTTTTTTAAAACGGTTTTCGAAATTATCAATTTTTTTTAAAGCAGAATTCATAAAAAAATCCAGTATTGATAATACATAAAATCGACTCGCCCAAAACTTCTTATCCAGGCTGTAGACATTTAAGCGGGCTGATAGTAGCTGGCAGAATTTAAGTGGGTATATAACTGGTCATTCCGCCGCCCGTACACACCCTGCATATACTACGATATGGGTCGTCTCAACTATCATTGCAAGCGGCTATTTAAATAATAGCCCTTATTTTAATTTGAGCAAGCCAGGTGCTGGCCCCTTGCCGGTCTCAGTACCAATATACCACTAACAAGCCACTGTAGATTAAAGCATATTATGCTGACAGCCGTTCATCGGAAAATCAGCCAGACATTGCCATATAAACGAGACTGCCCTGGTAAGCCAGGTATCCCGTTAACAACAGCAAGCCGGCACTGCGATTGATGCCGCCACGATGCCTGAAGCCATAAACCATGGCAATCAGAGCAACTGTCATTAGCGTCATTACAGAAAAATCCCTGATCAATAAATCTTTCGGAATCGCTACCGGGGAAATAATGCCAGGCAAACCAAATACAACAAGCATATTAAACATATTTGAACCAATTACATTTCCAACTACCAGATCATGTTCTTTTTTTAATACGCCTATCACTGACGCGGCAAGCTCCGGTAAACTGGTGCCAATAGCCACAACAGTTAACCCGATGATCAACTCACTGACCCCAAAGGAGTGGGCGATATTAACGGCACCCATTACCAGTAATTTTGAGCTGACCAATAAACCGATTAATCCGAGCATGAACCAGAATACTGCCGCTGACATGGTAATGGCCCCGGGTAATTCCTGGTTTATTTCTGCAATCATGGGATCAGACTTGCCTGTTGTAAGGGCTAACCGCACCAACCAGAAAAGCAACAGCACCAGCACAAAAACAAGAATAATACCGTCCCAGAAACCCAAAAAATTATCTAAAACAAGAATAAAAGCGAGCAGGATAACCAGTAACAGAACCGGGAATTCACGTTTTAGTGTGTCCGAATGAACACACAATGGTGTGATTAATATTGTTATACCCAGGATCAGGCCAATGTTGGCGATGTTGGAACCTAGCGCATTGCCAATGCCAAGAATTGGCGAACCTTGCCATGCGGCAATACCAGAGACAAAGATTTCCGGTGCTGAGGTACCAAACCCGACAATTGTCAGGCCAATAATGATTGGTGCAACACCAAGAATGCCGGCGATTGCCGAAGCTCCGTATACGAAACGGTCTGCAGTCCACACCAGGCCAATAAAACCTATGGCAATTAATATTATATCAACGAGCATTGAAAAAAAATTTACGAGGAAAGAATCGGGAGTTTTTAGTGGCTAAAATCAGCTTTTAAATACCATGCTTACGGCTTCAATTTCAAGCATTAAATCATTGCGGCAAATATCTGTTTCCAGGTACATAATATTTTCTTTTTTTACGCTGGTTTCATTTTCCAACAGGTCTCTAATAAGACCAAAACTTTTACCATTACGAATATAAACTTTTAATAAGTCATTTTCAGATAAAAAATTATTCTTTTTAGGTTCCTTGCGCGTAGCCATCTCCAGCACCGTATTTATATTTGTAATGGTCTCTGACAATTGCCCTTCGATATCACCCGTATGTAAAGTCTCGTGACCGACAATACTGGCGGTACCTGAAATATAATTTATGTGGCCATCTTTTGTTGTCATAATGTTGGCACGAGCAAACGAAGGACTCTTGGGGCCATATTTTGGCGGATAGTGGTATGCATTTACCTGGCGAGGATTTTCTACCTGGCTACCCGGGCTTTTGCTGGCGATAAAATAAATTATTAATTTTCCATTTTTTATACCGAGTGCGCTCGCAGCTGGCAAATCTCGCACCATATCAATCTTCTGGTCTTCAAAGGCATTGCTCCTGCCCAGGCTAAAACTTTTATAATTTTCCAGGCCATCTGGCTCATCATTTATATCCGGTACATAATTCCATATCCTTATAATATGAGGATAGTTTTTCTCTTTGGTAAATTTCGCAATTCTTTGATATTTTTCTTCTACTTCCTGTTCAAGATTTTGGATGCCAGGAATATCCGCAACAACGTGGCCAAACAGCATTGAGCTATTAAAGGAATAGTGTATGCCATTACTGGTCGCTGATTTAACTTCGCTGTCAGATAGCCAGACTTCAGCAATCGTCGGTGCTGACAATTGTTGCAGGGGGACGTTTACAGAAACAAGACTGGCGGGAATATCGAAATCCAGTTCACTGCCATAATTGACAATAGCCATTACCTGCTCATTGGAAGCAAACAACTCGGGCAAGCCAGATGACGGTAAATACCTGGCAGCCAACGGAAGTAACGCAACGCCTTCTTTTGATTTGAATTTATGTACGGTCACAATGTGTTTTAATTATCTATAGCCATTTGAAAAATTTCTGTCCAATATCCCCGGGTGATGCGGCCCTGACAAGCGGGCCTATTATAAGGTGTAAAGTGGCGAAATAGTTACCCTAATCAGGCTATTATTAATAATATTCTTTCTTTCAATAGCTTATTGCATAATTAAAACCAACGCGCACCAGGTTACTTGCCCTCTTTTCCAAAGACGGCTAATCTGGCCAATAACTGAAAAATCACTTTTTTGAGATATGGCAACTATTTAAACTATTTTAAAATGAGCGTTGAAAAAATTTCACTGGATCCGCAAGATCTGAGCCCAACAATCGAAGACCTGCGCAGCAAAGGTAAAACAATTGTTTTTGCTAATGGGTGTTTCGAATTGCTACATGTGGGTCACATTCGTTATCTCAGTGCCGCGAAAGCGCTGGGTGATTTCCTCGTCGTCGCAGTCAATACCGACGAATCTATGGGCCGTATCAAACCCGACCGTAAACCGGTGAACCCGGATATTGAACGTTTTGAGCTAATCGCAGCACTGGCAGTTGTGGATTTTGTCGTGCCCCTGAGCGAAGACACGCCCAACTCACTACTTGAATTGTTTCGCCCCCAGATTCACACCAAGGGCACAGACTACACCCTGGAACAAATTCCTGAACGCAAAATAGTCGAGGCCTATGGTGGTCGGGTGGAGCTGGTGGGTGACCCGAAAGATCACAGCACGACGGCAATGCTTGAAGAACTGGCCAAACCGTGACGTATTTTATGAAATGCGAATTCTCCAACAGCTAAGGCTGGGAGAAGGGGCAAAAGCAAACTGGAACAATCCTCGCCTTGCACGTCATGCCCGCCCTTGTATCTCTATCGATACCCTGATTAGCTATTAGTGTATCAGGAAGTGTGATGAACTTGTGCCACCCTTGAAAAATCAATTGTAGGGCGGACACTGTCCACCTCTTGGCGCCGTTCATGCCGTGATGGTTATGGAAGGTAAGATGTTAATCCCTCCCATCTTGTCATTCCCGTGCGACCTAAACCATCTTCGATGGTTCTGGTCGCACGGGAATGACGAAAAGTGCAAGGACCTCACGCCCGTCATGCAGATATAAAAGGCCTGTAAAATATTTGTCGTACCCAATCTATTTTCTTAAAGAAAAAAATCCGGCTCATCACCTGCTTGTGCTTGCACTAGCTCGATTTTTTCGGGATTTTGGATCAAATCCTCAATCCACCAGTTAACGTGGTTATATAAACAGGTCACTTCCTTGCACTGCTCGGTGGCGTTAAAATTTTTAATGAGTTTTGCGGTATGTTTCCGGGTTTCATTAAAATTCTCAAGGGTTGCGTAGGCCTCGTTACCCCCGATCCGACCATGAATCTGGTTGCGATAAACAGGACAATTATACATACCCAAAGGACTCAGTATTTGCCTGAAAAACTGCATGTGGCAGGTTTGCGGTTGATGGGTATAGGACTTATAACTCTTGTTCTCCAAAACCTTTAAATTCGTGGTTTCATAAATTTTGAAATTCTTATCCTCGAGTTGTTTAGCTTCATTAACCTGGGAGCGAATACGGACAATAATTTCATCAAGACGGGTTTCGATCTCTCGCAGGTCCATCACTTCGGCATTATTGGCTTCAGCGCGGGTCAAAAATGGTTTGTAGGCAATGTAATCAAAACCGTATTTTTTTGCCCTTTCGGCCGCTTCAATCATTTCATGGATATTTTCGATAATACTGGCATCGTTAATAGAGGCGCCCTTCCAGGTCACAATAAACGAGAACCCGATCTTGAATTTTGAATTTATTTTTTTAATATCAGGAATTTTCTCGCAAATCTGGTCCAGGGTAATGGGCTGCTTGGGTTTATGCATGGCCTGAAATACACCATCACTACCCGAGTCCAGTGACAGTCGCACCCAGTCATTCTCATCCAGGCAGTCGGCAATTTCAGCAATACGATGGAGACGGGAACCATTAGAGACCACTGATACTTGCAGTCCCAGTGATTTTATTAATCGAACCGTTTCGCCAAACTTGGGATAAACCGTCGGCTCACCGCCACCAATAATAATGACCGAGCGCAGACCTTTCGCTGCCATTAACCTGATAGAATCCAGCAAGGCCTCATGTTTGTATTTTGTTTTGGTATTTAAAATGTCCTTGTCGACACAATGATCGCAGGCAAAATTACAGGCCGTTGTGATATCGAGGTTAATGGATACCGGCGCAAAATCAGGGACCCGATTTTTTTCTTCCGCAGACAGCGTATTGTCGTCAGGATTGCGACTTTGCACTTGCCAGTTTACGTACTTCTTCAGTACCTCGAGAACCTCGGGCTGTTGTAGCTTGGAGGCAAAATCATGGATTTTGGATAATTCGATATGCCGTTTTATATCAGTACCAGAAGCGGCGGCAGTTACAGTTGCATCATTTGACATTCGTTTACCCTGAAATTGAAAATATATTTGTCTGGTTTAGTTGCCTGTTTCTTTTTTCATAAACACACTTTTATATAACATATCCAAAGCCGTTATGCTTGCAATCAATGCCTGGCGGTCGAGCGGACTGCTGTTGCTTATTTTTTCCAGAAAATCTGCAGCCAACAGGTTTAAGGGATCATTTGCCGGCACCCGTTTGTTGTTACCCGTAAACCAGATCTTATAATCAGGTAATTCTATCTCACGGGACAACCCATGACCATTGATGCTATAGGATGCCGGTCTCGGTATGTCCTCACAGACTGTAGTTATAAACTTGACCGCGGTATTGGTATCAGCTGTTTGATCGTAATTAAAACCCAGTGTGAGCCGCTTTTCGTTATCGGTAAAACTGGATTGTACATTCTGGATTGTCCCGTGACCCACGAGCGCCTGCAACATACTTATTATATGGGGTGCCGCATCGAGAATCATATCCGGGCCGGGCCTGATGGGGCTCAGGGTCATCTCGAAGTCGGATACTGGCTGATTTTTTAGCCCGGGATAAATCTCATAAAATGATGCCAGGGTGTACGGCCACTGGGTAACAAGCGACAGATGTCGCTTGTTATGGATAAAACCATCAATAATTTGGGTTGTTTCCGAAATATTACGCGACCCCATTCCCCAAATTAAAGGTTTTTCACATAAGCAGTGGGCACCGGCCGCCAGTACCAGTTTTAACTGTTCTAAATGTGATTCAAAGGGCGTGCAAATAACAACAATATCGGGCGACTCTTTTTCCAGGGCAGTTGCCAGCGAGCTGTAGGCCGCACACTTAATACCATGGCGTGCCAGTAAATTGGCTTGTGCCAAACCGGCAGTCTCGGAGGTCGTACCCACGACTGCCGTTACCTCGGCACCGGCAACCGAAAATGCAGCGGCCAGGAATTCACCTATGCCCTGGCGGCGGCGGCGTGCTCCCACAATGATAACTTTTGCCATATCTTTTAAAAAGTATTTTAGACAGGATTTACAATATTGTCATGATTAAAGCTGAAAAACCTGAGCCATTCAAATAAAGCTAATAATTTTTGTGAACACCGTAAACCCGTCAAGAAATTTTGACCTAGTCTTTAAAATTAAGCTGTCGAATTTCAAAAAACTCCAAGTCGGTCATCCAGTTGTGCTATTCGCCCCATTACTTCATCCGGTGTAATGCCAATCATACAGCGATGATCTAAAGGACATATTTTTTTGTGGCAGGGGCCGCAGGATACATCGTGGCGCACGACTTCCTGCCTATCCAGGTTGGCACCACTCCAGCGGGGATCGGTTGGCCCCATGATCACCACCGTCGGCACTTTAAATGCGGTAGCAAAATGACGCGGGCCACTATCCGTCGCGACCAGCAAGGCCAGGTCACGGATAAAGGGTTTGAGTAAATCGAGATCAACAGGCTTGTCGGTGACAACAGGTTTCGATTTCATGGCAGTGACTATGGCACGGGTATTAGTTTCCTCACCCGGCCCACTTAATATAATAGTTCGTAATCCATATTTTTCGGTCAGCTTATCGGCCATGCCGGCAAAATGTGCAGGTGGCCACAATTTACTCTGGCCAAAAGCCGCGCCGGGCGCCAGGCCAATGAGTTTTTCATGCTCACCAATGCCCAGTGATTTTTTTAAGTCCTGGGCCCGCAACTCGCAGGTTTCGGTAACGGTCAAACGGGGCCAGCCAGTACCGGGTTCAATACCGATTGATTTAATCAATCTTCCATAAATTTCAGGCATGGGCATGGGCAACCATTTTTTTTGTTCGTTTAATATGGGCTTGACCACCTGGGTCAGCAACGGACTTTGGCCGCCTTTGGCAAATCCGACTCGCTCGGGGATTCCGGCCAGTGCCACAGTAATGGCAGTTCGCAGTGAGTTGGTATACAAAATGCAATAATCAAACTGCGCTTTCCAGAGCTGCCTGGCCAGCCGGAACATAGCAGCCAACCCTTGATTGCTATCATCTATCATTAGTTCATCAAAATAATCACTGCCCATCACCACCTTTACCTGCGGACGCCTGACCAGCATGGTGATACGTGCCTCGGGAAACCGTTTACGAATAGCGGCAAAACTCGTCGTGGCCATAATCAGATCACCGATAGGATTGGGGCCACGAATCAGGATATTTTTTGGGGGATCTACTTGCATGACTGAATTATAAATCGTAAATTGCTATCTATATACATAATTTTTACCGACCATCATTAGGCCTATCGCTCCCGTATGAAAATATTGATTGTCGACGATCATAAAATGTTTCGCGAAGGCCTGCTCCATTTGCTCAATGGACTTGAAGACGGGATCAGCGTCAGCGAGGCAGGTAATTGCAATGAGGCATTCAATATTCTGGATGCCGACAGCGATTACGACCTGGTTTTGCTCGATTTAAACTTACCCGGCATGGATGGTTTGCAGGGTTTGTCTACACTCAGCAGTAAATATCCCGATACCCCGGTCGCCGTGCTGTCGGCATCCGACGATCAGGATACCATCAGCCAAACAATTAACATGGGGGCAATGGGTTATATTCATAAGTCTTCAGATTCCGAGGGCTTGCTGGCGGCGATTCGGCTTATTTTATCAGGCCAGGTTTACATTCCCCCCGCAGCCATCGCGACTACCCATAAAACAAAAGATTTAAACCATGAAACCGGCCAACCCCTCACCACACGTCAAAAACAAGTGCTGGAATTACTCATTACCGGATCGTCAAATAAAGTGATTGCCCACGAACTGGGCATCGCCGAATCCACCATCAAAGTCCACGTCAGCGCCCTGCTGCGAACACTCGGCGTCCAAAGCCGTGCCCAGGCCATTGCCAAATTCCAATCAAGATAACACCTACCCGCTTTAAAATAATCTAACTCTCACCCGCTACGACTTTAGTCGTAGTCAGCCTCCCCCTTCAGTTGTATATATTTCTCTCCTTGTATTTTTGTAACATATGTCACCTCCAGCTTACTGTAACCCGAGGGTTAAGTTATGAAACCAAGCCATGTCATTGCCATTTTAGTTTCACTTTCGATTGCATTACTTACGGCCTGTAGCGGCGGTAGTAGTAGTGGCGGCGATGGCGGAAGCAATAATACATCTCGTCCTGCCCGCCTGGCCGGTATCTTCCTTGATCCATTAGCATTACAGACGTACGACGCTACCGAGTCAGTCGCCCTTGGGGACGTGGACGGCGATGGCGATCTCGATATGGTCACTGGCAATACTACTAACCAGTCCAATCGTGTCTATTTGAACGACGGCACAGGCAACTACACTGACAGCGGTCAAACCCTGGGCACGGATAATACCGCGTCGATTGCGCTCGGCGATGTAGACGGCGACGGCGATCTCGATATCGTGGCAAGCAATAACGGTATCAATCTCATCTACACAAACGATGGTGCGGGTAACTTCACAGACAGCGGCCAGGCCCTGGGCACGGGTGATACCAGGTCAGTCACCCTCGGTGATATTGATGGCGACGGGGATCTTGATCTGGTGACGGGCAATGATGGTACGACCAATCTCATCTACACAAACGATGGTGCGGGCAACTTCACCGACAGCACGCAAACACTGGGAAAAAATAATACCTGGTCGATTGCCCTCGGTGATGTGGATGGAGATGGCGATCTCGATATCGTGGCAGGCAATAACGGTATCAATCTCATCTACACAAACGATGGTGCGGGCAACTTCACAGACAGCGGTCAGGCCCTGGGCACGGATAATACCTGGTCGATTGCCCTGAGTGATGTGGATGGAGATGGCGATCTTGATATGGTGGTGGGTAATTTTGGTCAGGCCAATCTTATCTATACCAATGATGGCGCTGGCAACTACACAGACAGCGGCCAGGCCCTGGGCACGGATAATACCGCGTCGATTGCGCTCGGCGATGTAGACGGCGACGGCGATCTTGATTTGGTGGCGGGCAATTGGGGTCAAGCCAGCCGGGTCTGGATCAATGACGGCACCGGCAACTTCACCGACAATGGCCAGGCCCTGCGCGACTACGTCCGCTCCGTCACTCTCGGTGATATTGATGACGACGGGGATCTCGAATTTGTCGCCAGTCAACCTGGTTTAGGCGTCCAGTTTTTTATAAACAACGGTGCGGGTATTTTTACTGATAGTAGTCAAGTGTTGGTGGAGGGTATTCAGAATGACCCTATCACATCATACGCCATCGGTGACCTGAACGGGGATGGGAGTAGCGAATTTGTGGTGGGTCGTGGAGAAGGTCCTAACAGGGCTTCTTACACTACCTATGCGAAAGACAGGGGAGGTAACTTCAGGTTGAGTAAAGTGATTGGAAACTTCGGTAATACCATTTCGATAGCCCTGGGTGATGTAGATGGTGATGGTTATCTCGATTTGGTGGCGGGCAATTTATATACTGCCAACCGAATCCATTTCAACGCTGGTCTGAGCTTATCATTTGCGGGTCCAGGTGACTTTGTTGTTAGTCGTCAATTGCCAGGAGCAAACTTTACCGAGTCGATTGCCCTGGGTGACGTGGACGGGGATGGCGATCTTGATGTCGTGGTCGGTAATGGAGGGGCAAATCGAATTAACCTGAATGATGGCGCCGGCAATTTCACAGACAGTGGCCAGGCCCTGGGCACGAGTACTACCAAGTCGATTGCCCTGGGTGATGTGGACGGGGATGGCGACCTTGATATCGTAGCGGGTAATTCAAATGGCCCTGATCGTGTTTACAGTAACGACGGTGCCGGCAATTTCACCGACAGCGGCCAGGCCCTGGGCACGAGTGATACCCGGTCGATTGCCCTGGGTGACGTGGACGGAGATGGGGATCTTGACCTGGTGTCGGGTGGCACGCAGCCCGATTCCATTTATCTCAACGATGGCGACGGTAATTTCACCGATAGCGGCCAGACAACGGGAATATCTGGCTTCTCAGTGGCCCTCGGAGATATAGACGGGGATGGAGACCTGGACCTGGTGGCCAGTATCGAGGCCAATCCCATTTATTTAAACGATGGGGCCGGCAACTTCACCAACAGCGGTCAGGCATTGTTAGTTTATGGTCTCTTTTCTACGACCCTTTTTGATGTGGACGGGGATGGGGATCTCGATATGTTGGTCGCCACAGCTAATAGTGTCATATCCACGCGAATTCTCATTAATCTCACCAATTAAACTGGATTAATGTGGTCAGGATAGATCGTTACATTACGACAACGATCTATCCTGACGTTGCCCACATGGATTTCTCTGGTTTATGATCCTAACTATCACCCACTACGACTTTAGTCGTAGTCAGCCTCCCCCTTCAGTTGTATATATTTATCTCCCTGTATTTTTGTAACATATGTCACTTCCAGTTTGCTGTGACTAATGTCCAGGAAATAGGCATAAACATACAAAACACAAAAATGTGCAAACGCTTACACGGAGAATAATTATGTCAATATCAAGAATGTTATACATTTCCATATTTATAGTTAATTTGTTTTTCCTGGCAGCGTGCACCGATGAGACAACCGTGATACTACCTGGTGACACACCGGTTTCTGGTGGAGATTTAGACACGGATAACGATGGTCTGACTGATCTGGATGAGTTAAATGTCTACGGCACTAATCCAAACCTGCTTGATACCGATGCCGATGGTTTTAGTGATTATGATGAAGTAGTCACACTGGGGTTTGATCCAGATGGCAATCGATTGCGTTTTAATCCGTTGATTGCCGATACGCCAAAAATTGCTATCACTTTATTGAGTGCACCTGAAGTGCAGATTAATTACAGCGAAACCAATGGTAGTGCCACATCGATATCTACCAGCCGATCACAATCATCTTCATCCAGTTTCACACGGTCAGATTCGTCAGAAATGACCAATGGTTTTGAACGTTCATACACAGCAGGCATCGAAGCGAGTGTTACTGCTGCTTACCCTCCTAGTGCTAGCGCGACCGTTTCTTTCGAAGCGACCCAGACGTTTTCGCAAGATAATACCACCAGCTGGTCAGAGGAGCAGACTAACGAAAATTCTAATGCACTCGAGCAGGCAGAAGCATTTGAAACCTCAAACGAGGTTAGCGCCGGTGATGGCCAGGTCGCCATCGTTGCTAGTATCGTTAACTCGGGCAATCTGAGTTACACCGTAGAAAGTCTTATTCTGAGCTCAACGTACTACGATGTATCGCTCAGCAGGCCGGTGCTACCCGTGGGTAATATGGATTTTGATACGGTGGCGGGTGCGTTTCCCAGCGTCACACTGGGACCCGATCAAGCTACCGGGCCATTGAATTTTATTGCCAAAAATATAAATCTGCAAACCGTAAAACGCTTGTTAGGCAATTCAAAAGGGCTGACGGTAAAGCCGTCTATTTTTAATTTACTGGACGCAGATGGTAATGCCTACAATTTTAACCTGGCAGGTATCCAGGCACAGAATGCAATGTTAATCATTGATTTTGGAACATCTTCAGGACGCTCACCCATCAATGAGTGGATCGCGGTCAATGGTAATCCTGCAACAAAAATCTCTATTCAGGATGCGCTCACTTCGGTACTGGGACTGGGCGTCAGTACATCAGCCGTTCCGGGTGTAATTTCCGGTGTCGATGGCATTAACAATATGCCAATTAATGCCGCAGATCCTTTTGGAGATAAAGGGGTCTGGGTATTAGTGCATGCATCGAATACAGGAACCAATCAATACAGCACAACGGTTTATACGACGCCTGAACAACAGACTCGACTGTTAAGTCTTAATCCTCAAATATCAAATCTGGTGACGAGTTATGATTTGACGACGATCAGTCTGCGTGGCGGAGATTTTTTGAGCCTGTCTTATATACAGGATTCCGATCTTGATGGTGTCGGCGATCGAGATGAATTCTTTTATCGCACCGACGTGCTATTGTCAGATACCGATGGTGATGGTCTGACGGATGGTCAGGAAATTGCTGGCTGGGATGTAACTTATACCAAAGGTATTATCGATACCACCATCAGCGTTAGCTCCAATCCTTTAAGGATGGACACAGACGGTGATGGCATGAATGATTATGATGAAGCTAACCTGGTCGCCGCCGATCCGACATTAAGCCGAAACCCACTCTCAGCCGATACCGACGGTGATGGTATTCCTGACCTGGATGATGATTTTACCTTGTTGATGCCAGCCACTCGCCTGGCCAATGTGTTTGATGTAACCGATATCAGCAACCTGTCCGCTACCTTTAATTCTGATCCGCCGGCTAATATTGATTTAAGATATGAACTGAGTGATGTCATGGGTACGGGTGATTTTTCTATCACGGGAAATAATGTAAGTAGTTATAAAGTGCTGTTATTGCGTTTTAATAATGAATTGAATCATCCGAATATCCCTGAACCGAACCCCGTTGATAATGCGAATTATTTACCAGGTACAAAGCTGGTGTGCGATCCTGCATTACTCGGTACACCATCAACGGGTCCTGCTTCCTCAACGTGTGACTGGCTGGTGGTAGACTTTTATGATGCGGTTGCAGACGGGCCTACATTGTTTCCTGCAATAAGAGAGCTTCCTGGTACGAGCGTGATTGATGGGACTAATGGCAGCTCGGATCTGGGTACAGGGCCATTCAAATACATTGCTTATGTTCAAATTAACGGAGATTACAGGCGCTCCGATGAGTTGGCCTTCGCCTCAGGCGATTCTGAAATTATTCGGATACGGATGATGGGTGGACAACTGTTGGAAAATCGCACTCGGGGTGGGGCCGATAATACATTTGATGCGTATTGGAGTTTGATTGTTGATGGTAAGGTGCTCGAAGATGGTTTGGTACCGGGTAGTAATCCACCTGTATCTCTGATACGGCAAGTGGCTTTTTCTAACGTAACTCGATCGAATATCCAAACCACTGCTTCAGGTTATGGCTGGGATATTTTTGCCAATACTGACCCGCTCCTGAAAAATCCAGCAGTTGGGACGACAAGTGATATCTATACCGGTGGTGGCTGGAATTTTCTGGACACTACTATAAATATTCAGCACGAACTTACTAATCAGACCCAAAATGGTGTTCCTGTTTATGAATTCCGGGTGCCTGCGACAGAAGGTTGTCACGAGATAACAGTAGAGGTGGCAGAATTAAACGTCAATCTCGGCTGGCAGTTTGTTTCCTTTCCCTCGCCTGGGGGGGATCTATTTAGGGCAGTTGATACCGCTAAATTATGTCGGGATTCAGCAGCACCCGGTCTTGGTATCTGGACAATCGAATCACGATTCCCGAACAACGATCCAAAAGCAGTAGACAATCGTATTATCGGGTCAGCGCCATCACCCTCATTGGACATCACATCAAGCACCGGTTTTGAGGGTAGGACAATAACGCAAACAAATAATATTTTTCCCATTGAGTATCAAACCAGACCGCTATTGTGGAATTGGTTTACCCCCACCGCTACTACGGGACTTAACCCCAATAACCAGTCAGGTGATATCCGGGTGCGTTACGATGTCCGTATTATTTCAGCACCGTAATTAATGTACGAAAAAAAGAGACGGAGAGATTATTTTTTAATCCCTCCGTCGCTTTTAATTCAGATAAAGCAAGCATAAATCTTGAATATTTTAATTGCCGATAATGTTTTATTTGCCGAAGGCCTGGCTGAAGCGCTACGCTTGCATAATTTTGGCGAACCGCTGTTTCTGGAAACGGCCAGCTCAACAAACGAAGCGCTGGAATTGTTACAACCTGATTATAATATTGAATTTGATTTGCTGGTGCTGGATTTAAGCTTATCTAGCGTATCCCTGTTCTGGTTGCTGAAACAATTGAAAAAATATCATAGTCATGTGCCGGTATTGCTCACTTCGTCAACTCATCAACAAAAAGAGATACTGCCGGTTATTCAGTCAGGCGTTATGGGTTATGTAGAAAAATCCAGTCATCCTGATGAAATAATACACGCAATTCATCAGGTGTTGTCTGGTCGACCTTACTTTTCATTTCCTGCGCTGAGCAATTCTACACTGGCAGAAACTAAAACTGACTAGACGCTAGCTGACTAGACAATAAAAATAACCCTCACGACCTCTTATTTAGACGACCGATCATAGTGCGTAACTTTGCTGGCCTGACGGGCTTATGCAGTAATGGCAGACCGCTGTCTTGTGCTTCGCGCAGCCGATCGGGATCAGTATCGCCGGTCACCAGTACCGCCGGTATTTTTTTCCCGACCTGCTTGTTAATCACGTTCATGGCATCCATGCCGGTTTGATTTTCGCGTAATCGGTAGTCGGCAATTACCAGGTCCGGGATTTTTTTCGTGACATGTTCCAGTGCAGTCGCAATTGATTCAGCCAACATTACCTGGCAACCCCAACTTTCGAGCAAGGTTTGCATGCCTTCGAGTATTGATGTGTCATCATCAATGACCAGTATTGTTGTCCCATCCAGGGTAACTGTTTTTATGCTCGTGGGTTGTTGCGGCGCATCGGCCACTTTCTCTTCATCACCAAACGGCAGGTTGATTGAAAAACAAGACCCCTTGGCTAATGTCGACTTAAGCTCGATTGAAATATCCAGTTGCTCAACCAGGCGACTGACAATTGCCAGGCCCAGACCCAGACCTTTATTACGATCACGCTCCGGGTTCTTTAATTGATAATATTCATCATAAATTTTTTGTACCTGGCCTTCTGCAATGCCCGGGCCCGTATCCCAAATGCTCACCCGTACACATTTGTTGGCACGACGCACACCCACCAATACGCTCCCACTTTGGGTATGGCGTACGGCATTGGTCATCAAGTTGCGGATAATGCGCTCGACTAAAACGGGATCACTATAGACAATTAATTTACGATGGCGTTTTCGTAAATTGATATTCTTGCTCTGCGCCTCCTGCTGACAATCCCCGAATACTTTATCTATTAGCGGCGCAATATCAAAATGGCGAAAGTCAGGTTTAATTATTCCAGCATCAAGACGTGAGATGTCCAGCAAACCATTAAACATGGATTCAAGACCAACAAGCAGTGAGTCAATTTTATCGACAGTGCTGACATGTATCGTATCTTTTGCCTTATTTTTCAGGTTGCTCACAAACAAACCCAGGGCATGGAGCGGCTGGCGTAAATCGTGGCTGACTGCGGCAAGAAAATTCGATTTGGCCTGGTTAGCGGCATCGGCCATGTTACTTGCCTGGGTTGCCTTGTCACGCTCTTCTTTTAAATCTTCAACCAACTCTGATTGTTCAAAGCGCAAAATAATTGACTCACGGATTAATCTTTGGACGCTTCGACTGATCATCAATACTGTCACGGAATATAAAACAATAGAAATGGCTAACACGAGGTAAATACGTTCTTGCTCCAGCGCTAACCGCAATGAAAGCGGTAGCAATGATAAAAGAGTGAATGTTGTAATAGCCGGAGCGTAGGAAGATTGCCACGGGATGTTACCGGCAGCGATACCCACACTAATCATGATAACAAATGCATTAACCAACGGCTGACCGGTCTGAATAAAACTAAATCCCCCAAATCCCCATATCACACCAGATATAAATACCAGAACGGTGAAGTACCTGGCCCAGAGTCGCGCATCAAGCACACTTTTGTCGGACTTAGCGTATTTGCGAAATAGAATCGCCCTAACAGTATTCAGGATGAATATAGCAGCTAGCCAGCTTAGTAAAACATCACGATCCACTATACCCCACAGCACATAAACCACTAATAATGGGACTATCACTGCTCCAATAACCAGAAAACTAAATGCCTGGTTAAATAGCAAATGGATTTGCCTGGAGAGTATTTGTGGCTCTAAATTATTGGTTTTTTTGTCCATCATGATTTTTATAAAATTTTTATCTAGCGCTAGTCTTGATGAGCATGACAATATCCCGAAATAGATACAATAAATATATTATTTATGGAAACTTCTTGCGCCCGAGGTTAAATATTCGCTAAAGCCCGCCCTCAGTTTGATTTATTGTCAAAAAATGCTGGCCGCGCTGTATTTATCTCTAATTAAGATATATAAATCAATAATCTGGCCCACTGGCCAGACAAAAATTATACGGCTCAATAAATGAGCAATTAAAACGATGGTCAACTCAGCATTGGCCAGGAAGAAGCTTAGCGTGGTAATCAGGAATTTATCAGTTTTTTTGAAAGTCTGGTTATTTTCGATTATATTTTTTTCGCTTGGTGCTTGCGGGAGTACCAGCTCTTCGGTTACTGGCAACCAGCAACCATTCTGGCAGACATTACACTCCCTGACGGCAGGAGATGTGATGGGCGTATATCGAGACTGGTAAGCAACGGCAGTGGTTATGTCATGGTCTGGACATTGACAGGCATCGATAATACTAACGACGATGTTTACGGTCGTGTTTATCTTGGTGGTACCTGGAAAGACAGGGCATTGCTCAGCGACCCTGCATTGGGAGCGAAAAGTGGGCTAACGATTAATGGTAGTGGCAATCAATTCATAGCCGCCTGGGCCCAGGGTCCAAATGTCGGCTTTCCAATTGCCTACGTCAATCGCTATGACGGCACAACATGGGAAACGAATCCGCTGGCACTTGAAGATCCACTTACTACTACCAGCGCATCCAGTTATGTAAAAACCGTTCCCCTGGGAAATGGCCACTATATGGCGATGTGGCTAAAAGAAGTCACGCCTGGCGTGAAACGGCAGGACAGTAAATTTGTTCAGGCGCCTTAGAAGATTAGACATCGCCAACGACACGCGTGATCCGGAGCTCAGGAATCAATAAAAGCCTTTGATTTGCTGAACTCTGGTTGCCATTTTAAAGATCAAGAGCTGGATTCCGGCTTCCGCCGGAATGACGAGGAGGGTTTTTTGAGCCGCCCTTAAAAAGATCAAAACCTGGATTCCTGTTTCCACAGGAATGACGGGGTGTGTGGGAATGACGGGGCGTTATTAATGTAATAGCATTGTTAGTTATTTAGTCGCCGTGTACTCACTAAAAATACCAAACACGCGATAGCGTTTGGCGTTTTTTAGGCCAGCACCGGTCATGGCAGTCAGAATTTTTTCTGGTGGCACACACTGTTCAATGGTGTCCCAGTAATAACGCATTAACTCGCCCGCCCTTTTGTCTCTTGTGAATATCGCGGAGATGGCAGGAATAATGACCCTGAAATAAAATTTCGTCAGCCAGAATCCGAGTCGGGTTGCTGGCCGGGTCACTTCCAGTATCAGTACCGTACCACCGGGCTTTACCACACGCCCGTATTCTTCAAAAGTTGCCTGCAAACTATCAACATGGCGCAAGGCATAACCCATGGTTAATACATCGAAGTAATTATCGGGAAATGGCAAATATTCAGCGCCGGCGTGGATTAATGGCGTATCACCCTGCCTGGCTGACTCGCCGAGCATATTGATGCTGCGATCGAGTCCGTACACTTCACCTTTTTTTCCCACAATTTCCCGGGCGGAACGGGCCACCGGTCCGGTACCGGTTGCCACATCCAGCATTTTCATGCCTTCAGCCAGTTTGATTCGACGCAAGGCAGATTTGCGATACCACTCGCCGGAACCAAAGGACATGGCACGAATAATCCACTCATAATATTTGGCCGTATCGTCAAACAGGGTTGAGACATATTCTCGGCGATGATCAGAATCTTCGTAGTAATCATCTAATACAGGATGGGGCGTATGGGCGGGACTTTGATTGTCTGCTGTCGTTTTCATAGGTTTTTTACTGTCGTCTTTGCGCTATGTAAGCATGGTTTCTTAATAAATGTTTTGCCGGATTATACCTGTTTCCTACCGGGAATCCCGCAAAAATAAATTTCAGAATAAATTACAGATAGCAGGTTGAACGCTATTAAGTGTCTAGCAAAGGCTGGGAAGTCCATGTGGCCAGTCAGTACCATAAATCTCTAGATTCCCGCTTCCGCGGGAATGACGGTCGAGAGCGGCCACATAACCCTTTGTAGTAAAGGCAAGGGCTCGGCCGAAACTCAAAAAAAACCCTGAAACACCAAAAGGCACTTCAGGGTTTTTAGAATAAAAGTCTGGCGGTTGCCCCGACCCGGGACGGGTGGGGTACTCACAATGAACCCGACAGGGTTCTGTGAGAAGGCCAGGCAAGTTTTGCAAAAGCTCTACGGTGGAGCGACGTCCTACGACGCACATGGAAGTGCTAGTGCCGCGGGTACATGGATGTACAGGAGCGGCCTTTCATCCATATCGGACACAGCCCTGTAATTACCTCCAGGCCAAGAAAAAGCCCCTGACGCTAACAGCATCAAGGGCTTTGAATAAAAGTCTGGCGGTGTCCTACTTTCACATGGGGAAACCCCATACTATCATCGGCGCTAAGGCGTTTCACTTCCGAGTTCGGGATGGGATCGGGTGGTACCACCTCGCTATGGCTACCAGACAAACTGTTATCACCTTTGGCGAGTATCGAGTTGCTTGTTACGGGCAGCGAGGCCTTTCTAGCCACTTGCTACCTACCACTCGTTACTTGAATGCCAAAGACGAATATTCTGGGAGTAATGTCAGGGCTTAATTATTGATGTGGTGATATTTGCTTACTCAACCAACAACCCAAAAAACTGCTTGGGTGTTATATGGTCAAGTCTCACGGGCAATTAGTACTGGTTAGCTTCATGCATTACTGCACTTCCACATCCAGCCTATCAACGTTGTAGTCTACAACGACCCTTTAGGGAGCTTAAAGCTCCAGGGAGATCTAATCTTGAGGGGGGCTTCCCGCTTAGATGCTTTCAGCGGTTATCCCGTCCGTACATAGCTACCCGGCAATGCCACTGGCGTGACAACCGGAACACCAGAGGT
>QIGL01000108.1 GCA_003228915.1 Acidiferrobacteraceae bacterium | reverse complement strand
CAAAGGCATCAAAGGTGAGGTTGGTGCGATTGCCATTGGCATCATAAACCAGGTTAAGGGCGGGTAACCCGGGCAGGACATCCTGGATGAGGCGATCAAGGCTGTCATAGACATAACTGTAACTGGCTGCACCTTGGCGAGTCAGGAGATTACCATTGGCGTCGTATTGTTTGTTATGTGTGAGAATGAGGCTTATTTGTCACCGACCCCTTTTACGCTTTTACGAGGAAGTCCACTTAAGCCAGTGTGTCAGATTTGGGCATTTTTGTATTGCATTTATCGCTAGTAATCTCATGAAACATATTTCCTAAAAACAGTACTATATTCGTCACCAAATTTGATTGCGGTAATATCTTTGAAAGGTACTTTATAAGATCCCTTTTGCCATTTCGCTGTAGCATCAAATCCTTTCAACTGAACTTCTTTATCTGCTATCCTTTTTATTTCTCCAATTACAAATTCATCGGCGTACGGCAGCCTGCTTTCTATCTGCACATTATTATGATTAGCCAGCAGTGACTTTAAAGCAGATTTAATACTGCCGATCTTCAGCCAATCAGGTTTCCCAACATCCGCCAAGCAGCCCTCAGCCTTTAAAATCCTATGGTAGGCTTTCTCATATTTCCCATGCCTTACGTTAGTGACATATTTTATTGGCATAATTAAAAATCCGTCATGATGCCAGTCACTAACCAACCACAAACACACAAATCCGCGAGACATTTCCGCTATATAGCCATGATAAATTTCTTCGTCATCTTCAATCTCAGAAGACAAAGTTATTTTATGACCATTTTTAAAATGCTTTTCTAATTCAGAAAACATAAATCCTAGCCCTCGTTACCTCTGATACCATCCATCCTTGCCGCGTTGTTTCGTTTTCGTTCCCGGCCTAGGTTTTGTATGTTTATCATTCGTCCTTTTCTTGCTGCCCTTTTTATTAGAACGATGACCGCCCTTACTACCATCCGACCCACCTTTACGTCCGCTACTATTGTCTTTGGCAGAACACGCTAAGTAAATACCACCGCCAATAATAACTCCAGCACCGATAATATCACCAATTGGAAATGGGCCATCTGCTAACGCCAAGCCAGCACCTAATCCTATGAAACCACCCATGGTTTCCTCAAACAAACCATAGGAATCTGTATAAATTAGGGGATTATTTGCGACATAAACATAGGGATTATTGATATAACCAGGCGTAACATCATAAGGAAGCTCAATAATTCCCATCTCTTCAGCGAGCAACATTTCAGGTGATGGATTGACAAGTAGAAGCCCTATGGGATCACTGGTGATATACCTCCCCGTACTCGGATCATAATACCTGAAATAGTTGTAATGTAGTTTTGTTTCCTGATCATAGACCTGGCCCGGGAATCTTAGGTTAATGGTGGTATTGGTACCATCATTGTCCGGGTCTTCGTTGGCGCTGAAACTACCAAAGGCGGTGCCTGACCAGGCCCAGACGGTGATGCCATTGACATCAGTACCGCGTCTTGGGGTATTGAGGTGATCCGTATGGAGATAGGTGATCACTTGACCATTACTGGTGGTGTCTATTTGGGCCACGGGCTTGGTGTCGGTATATAAATAAGCGGTTTGGGCCTGGCCTGTCGTATTACTTGTCTGGATCAGTTGACCGTTTAAGTCATAGTGATACAGGGTGGTTTGGTTATTATTAGTGGTGACCTTGCGGGTGCGTTGGCCGAGGGCATTGTAGGTATAGGTCGCAACCAGGTTACTGCCTTCGTAGACTGAGAATAATCGGCCGGCATTGTTATAAGTAAAGGTGCGGTAACCGTTTTGATCACGGGTGCGATTGCCCGCGGCATCACGAGTAATACTGTTGCTGCCGATAGTTTGTAATTGATTGCTATTGGGTAAATAGGTATTGGTTTCGCCACAAAGGCATCAAAGGTGAGGTTGGTGCGATTGCCATTGGCATCATAAACCAGGTTAAGGGCGGGTAACCCGGGCAGGACATCCTGGATGAGACGATCCAGGCTGTCATAGCCATAACTGTACATGGTTGCACCTTGGCGATTCAGGAGATTACCATTGGCGTCGTACTGGTAGGTCAGGATCTCGGTGCCGGGCGTGACCGTACTGGTGGACGTGGCCACGGGTGTCATGGTGGCCGCGGTAATGGATCGACTGTACTCATAACGGCCTGAAGTGCCCGGTTGTTTGGTCCAGGTTTGGACGGCTGTTAAGCCTGAGTGGACAATCAAATCAGGCAGGCCGGTTAAATATTGTTTGTAGTCCGGGGTGGCCAGCCACTGGTTATTGGTGAGTGGGCTCTTGACCCAGAACTGGTAACTGTCCGGGGTATTTTCATCCGGGGTGATGATGAGGGCGCTGGTGCCCTGGTTTGAAGCAGGGCTGGCAACACCGGTAACGGGATGCGTCACTTGTTCGCTACTTGTGATCGCGGCAGGCAGGACTTGCCATGCGGTGCCGTTATCAAAGCCTTGATCCAGTTGCACCGTGGTGCTTGTGATCACATACATCGGTGCATAATTAATTTCTTCATGAATCACAGTGGCGCCAAGGGTACGAGTCCGCACCTGGAAGTATTGACTGCCCACATCCGCTGCTGCTGGCGTAAAGGTAAAGGTATTGCTGGTGCTGTAATCCTGCACCACGGCCAGGGCGAAGCCGGGGCCTGCGCGCCAGAATTGATACTCATAAGCGCCCGTGCCACCTTGACCCTGGACGGTGAGGGTAATGGGGGTGCCGGCAATTTGCGGGCTGGCTGGGGAAAAGGCCAGTATCGCAGTAGTGGGCGGCGTATTGCTTGAGACAACCTTGAATGCGGGTGTCGTTTTTATCTCTTCATGAGTGACAGCTGCACCCACGGTACGGTTCCGTACCCGGAAGTATTGATTGCCCGCATCCGCTTCTGTGGGCATAAAGGTAAAGGTATTGCTGGCACTGTAATCTTGCACGATGGCCCAGGCAAACCCGGGGCCGGAGCGCCAAAACTGGTATTCATAGGGGCCCGTGCCGCCCTGTCCCTGGGCAGTGACCGTGATGGCTGTGCCGACATTTTGTGGGCTGGCCGGGGAGGTAGTAACAGTAACGCTAGTCGCTGCAACCGGTACAATAATATCAACATTTAGCTGTGCACTTGTATCGAATGCGCTGGTTGAGCCAGCTATTTTTACTTCAACAATGACAATATTGGTGCCGGTATCTGCGGCAGTAGTTTGCCAGGACCAGGTACTATTTAGACTAAATGCCTGGACTTCGGTGGCGATATTACTGGTCGCCGGGCCTTGCAGTAAAAACCGATAAGAGTAACTGCCATTCCCGCCAGCGGCGGTAGCGGTAAAATTAATAACCTGGTTCACCGCCTGGGGCGAAGGACTGCTGGCGGCCAGGGTACTGGTGACCACGCCGGTACCGGCGATCACTACGGGCATATCTTGTGAAATTAACTGGCCTTTTAAGTCGTATTGACGGGTTTCTACCAGGCCATTGCCAAAAGTGCGGCCGGTTAGTTGATAGTCGGCGCCATAGGTGAGATTACTGACCACAGCCGTGTTGATACCGTTAACATTTGTATTCAGACCCGCCACCCGACCTAGCGCATCACGACTAACATTGACGACCCGGCCATCGGGATAGGTGGTTTGGATAATGTTATTGCCGGCATCGTACTGGTAAGCAGTCACATAGGTGACGCCCAGTTCAGTATAACTTTGTTCGGTGACATTGCCATAGGCGTCGTATTGGTAACTGGTGGTGCCACTTTGATCAACCATCTGGCACAACCGACCCTTACCGAGGGTGCAGGTATCATAGGCAAGGCTTACGTTTTCGTTATTGTCGGGATAAACAATACCGGTGAGGCGATTGAGTGCATCGTAACTATAGGTGGCGGTGATAGCCCGGGCGTCCGTGCTGGTGGCCATGTTACCGGCATCATCGTATGTATAAGAGAGCACACCCCGATCCGGGCCGGTCTCGCTTAACAAGTTGCCAAAATCATCATAAATATAATCCGTGGTGGCATTGTTGGGCGCTTTGGCCTGGATCAAACGATCCGCCACGTCATAACTATAATTGGTAATACCCCCAAGGCTATCGACGGTCTGGGTTAAGCGATTCAGGGCATCATAGGTATTTTGCGTTGGCGTATTGTTATTGGGGTCGGTACGCTGGGTCAGGTTACCCACCGCATCATTAACCAGTTGGGTGATGTTGCCGGCATCATTGATAGAATCAATATTATCGCGCAGGTCATAGGATTGCTGGATATCACGCACCAGGGTGCCATTGATGTCTATGACGCGATTGGCGCTGCGATTGCCCCTGGCATCGTAGTCATATTCTATGAGATTACCGAGATTATCGGTAATGCTGCGTAAATCCTGGGCGGCATCGTAGCCATAAGTCAGAACGACATTGTTTGCTTGGGTAGCAGTCTGAATTGCACCAAAGGCGTTGTAAGTAAAACGGGACACGCGGGCCAGCCCGCTAACCGGGGTCTGGGTTAAGGAGTCAACCCGGCCCCTGACATCGTAAGTCGTCGTGGTCACCAGTCCATTACTGTCAGTGACCTGTGTCAGCTTGCCATCCTGAGAGTAGGCATCAAAGGTAATCTGCTGGCCCAGGGCATTGGTGACACTTTGCAGTTGGCCGCAGGCGCCGCCAGTGGTGCAATTATAATAGGTTAACCGGGTGACATCGTTTACGTCGGTGCGCGGGCCATCAAGCAGTAGTAGCTGGCCATTTATATTGCGGCGCATTTTTACGATTTGTGTTACCAGGCTGCCATCAGGCTTATAACCGGATGTGGTGATTGCACAGGGCTGGCCAGCA
Source organism: Acidiferrobacteraceae bacterium (assembly GCA_003228915.1). Classification (GTDB taxonomy): domain Bacteria; phylum Pseudomonadota; class Gammaproteobacteria; order Acidiferrobacterales; family SZUA-150; genus SZUA-150. Next base: position 20,795 of record QIGL01000108.1, on the reverse strand, counting down.
GGTTCGCCAGCACACCAGCCGCCGATATCATTCACCCCAGGATAATGTATTTCTGTGGTGCTTCGTATAGTCGGTACGACACCGTCGCGGCTTATTTTCAGTACCTTGTCCGATCGGGTGTTCAGGTATTGAATATCGGTGGTGCGTACAGGCGTGCCGGTAGTTGCGCCATCTACATTATCAACGATCTGAATTCGCTGACCGGCAGTGTTGTATAAAAAAGCTGTCTGGCTGCCATCGGCATTAACACGCGAAGTTAGTTTACCATCAGCGTTATAGCTATTACTAAAACCTTTACCATCTGCGCTCCAGGTACGATTTAGTATTGAGTTGATACCATTTATTTCCCGGTAGGAATAAAATCGTTCCCGGCCCTCGGAGTCGGTAGCCGAGGTCGTTTTAGCGCCCACGTATGACAAAGTTACCTGCTCCTGGGGTACGCCATTGCTCGTTTGAGCATGTTCGCTGGAGATTGCACGACCAGCACTGTCATATCTCCAGGTCGCGTAACGGGTCTCAGTCCCATCAGTAGTAATAATCGATATGCCGGTAAGATGACTCGGGCTTCTGCTATCTTCGTAAAAATAACGGCGGCCGCTATTATCTGGATATTTCACGACGACTAAATTACCACTGCTGCTATAGCCATAAAGTATTTGTTGTCCATCAGGGGTGACCACCCTGTTGATGCGCGCAGACGAATCATAATAAATTAAAATTTCATGGCCTGACCAGTTTGAGATACGATCCAACTGGCCAGAAGTATTATAGTAGTAGTTAGTGGACTGGCCCTGGGCGTTGACCTTTCTGGTTAGCTTGCCACTTGATTTGTTATAAACGCTAAATCCACCATCCGGGTTATCAAGACGCCATTCCGAGGTAGACGCACTTAATAGCAAAGGCACACTGGGCGCAGCTGCACAATCACTACCTGTACAGGAAAAGTCCGTGCCTTTTCCATCCGGTGCTCTGGACACTACTCTATCAATTGCGTTTGGATCAGGCTCAATTTGTGATACCCCTAACCCACGCCAGCCAAAACCAAAGCCCACGTCTTTTTTAGCCTCACCGCTATTATAGTAACGGGTTACTTCCAGTCCGATGGCAGGATTTGCATAGTCCTCCTCCCGTTGAAATTTATTACCGGATGCAGGGTCTACTGGGTTGCCTTCAGTATTGGTTCTACATTTTTGACCTTTATCGCTGTCAGCTATGTCTTCAGGGGGAGGTGGTTCCGTGCCACAGGATAAGTCCGCTTGCAGGTAAGGATTGACTGGGCCGCAGGGTGCGCGCACATACAGCGGAAAATTATATATTGTACTGATAGTACCATCACTATAAAAAAGTACGTCTTGTCTGAAATTACACGAACCGAATTCATAGTCTTGATCCGGTATATCGTTGGTATAAACAAGGCCTAGACCAAAGCTGAATGGAATGGGCTGGCCATTTTGCTGCCAATTCACAAAAGTGGTGGTGCCAATTACGCTCCCATCTTCAGCGAAAACGAACCATGGAACCACGCCCAACATATCCTGATAGATCCGATCGCAAGCTTCCGAAGGATCGGGGTTAACATTTGGATCTTGCTGTGAAAATAAAATCAATTCACCTACGGGAACCCAATGTCTATACCCTTCCCCGAGCTCCGGGTTATCTCTAAGAACCGGGTTATCACTTATAGCAAACTGGAGGTATTGCGGCGTTGCGGCGTAGAGGGAGAAAGATACACCAAGCAGCATCAATGCTAATAAAGCTCTGGAAAGAATTTTGACTGGATGATTGAACAACATTATTAACACTCCCTTGTTTTTATTACTTCCCTGCTAACGTATTCAGGATAAATTAAATATTGGCCCTAAGAAAATAGCATTCGCGACGAATACCTGTATTTTTGCAAAGGGCCAGGTTTCAGTAACACTTCACAAGCATCAGGAAACCATAAACACACAGTGGGTAAATTCTGAGAGTGATATTAGTTATTGCTAATATGCGGTTAAGTACTTTGCCTAACAGCTATTTATTCCCTGTTTGTCTTTCTACTTTAATATTTGAGGAAATGCAAGTAAGTTTATTAATTTTTTTGGCGCTCTGATTGTTTGTACTGCAAAATAGGTGATGGTATTAAAAAACAACGGGGCTGCCAAAAACTTTGGGGCCTGGCCCACTACTGCACTCCTGTCCCACATAATAATTACAAAAGTGGTCATAATGTTATTCATCTGGCATTAACATGACGCTAGACCAGACATGGACATGAGATTGTAAATAAAGAAAGGCGTCATACCGCGCACCCGAATGAAATGACAGGGTACGCTTGGGGTGAAAGCGGGTATCCAGTAAATAGCTGATTAACTGCTCATACAAAACCTGGATTCCCGTTGCCACGGGAATGACATCATCACGAGCATGGCAACATCACGGGTATGACATCATCACGGGTATGACATCATCACGGGTATGACGATTTTGTGGGACAGCAGTGGATCTTATCCAGCGCTCTCTCATTAAATAAGGTGAGTCGATCGATAAGCCGGGTTCTGTCGTGGACAGTCATTCATCTGGGACATGTGTCACCACATGCCTCAAGCAGCCTACCCGGGAGTAGTACGGGTCGCACCAATACTCCCCTATTTGGCCTTGCTCCGAGTGGGGTTTACATTGCCGCCGAATGTTACCACCGACGCGGTGCGCTCTTACCGCACCATTTCACCCTTACCACCCTATATATAGAATGGCGGTATATTTTCTGCTGCACTTTCCGTGGACTCACGCCCCCCAGGCGTTACCTGGCACTCTACCCTGTGGAGCCCGGACTTTCCTCCCCGCACACAAAGTGCGAGGCGACTGTCTGATCGACTCGGGTTGATTATACCTGTTTTGGGGCCTGATGAATGTTTTTTGCTTGAGCTTTATTTGCCGATGATTTGAGGTATTTACAGGCAGGCCTTAATAGCTTTCCGCATATTATTGAGCTTCAATAAAAGTATTAAACTTTGTAACCGGCAAAGGTCTGCTGATCAAAAAACCCTGGATTGAGTCGCAGCCCAGTTTGGTTAACAAATCCAGGGCAGACTTATTTTCCACCCCTTCTGCGACCACGGTCAACCCAAGATTATGTGCCAGCTCAATGGTTGAATGCACGACGGCCTGATCGTCTTTATTTTCAACCATTTCATTTATAAATGTCTGGTCTATTTTTAATTCACTCACCGGCAGGCGCCTTAACCGGCTTAACGATGAATAACCTGTGCCATAATCGTCGATTGATAACTCCACTCCCAGTGAGCAAATATGATCAAGCACTTTGGCCAGCCGATCAAACTCTGACAGGAACAAATTTTCTGTAATTTCAAAAGTTAATAATTCACCATCGCCTTTATTTTTAATAATTCGATCTATCTTTTTCTTAAAATCAGGATGCATGAGTGTTTGTGGTGATAAATTGACAGCGATGCATTTAATACCGTAACGACTCTTCCATACTTTTGCCTGTGCCAATGCAGTCGTTATTGCCCAATACGTGTATTCATCTATCAACCCATTCTGTTCCAGCACACGAATAAATATACCCGGCGGTACATTACCCCGATCCTTGCTATACCAGCGCCCCAGTGCTTCAGCTGACACAATTTTTTTACTTTTCGTGCTAATTATCGGTTGGTAATACAACTCGAACTGCTTTTGATCGAGTGCTTTTCGCAGGTCAGCGACCATCGCCAGCTGGCCTTGTGCCAGGTTGTCATGATCCGGTTCATAGACGCATATTTTAATGCTACTTTTTTTAGCTTCGTACATGGCGAAATCGACATGACTTAACAGGTTGCCGATATTTTTTCCATGTTCAGGGTAGACAGCTACACCAATACTGGCGTTAACCACAATCGTATTTTGCTCTATGGTAAAAGTATCTTTCAGATTATTAATGAACTTCTCTGCCCGCCTGGCCGCTTGTTTCTGATTATGGCCGGGTAAAAAAATAATAAATTCATCGCCACCCAATCGTGCCAATGTTTCATTATGCTTAACTTCACCATAAAAACGGCGCGCTATTTTATTCAGCAAACTATCGCCCAAATCATGTCCGAGCGTGTCGTTAATATCCTTAAAATTATCAATATCTATTAGTAAGATACCAATAGTGTTGCCATCACTCTCAGCTTTAACTATCTCACGTGAGAGACGATCATAAAATAATGAGCGATTGGGCAAGGCGGTAACAGAATCGAATAACGACAGATATTCCAGTTCTTTGCTGCTTTCGATGAGTTGTTTATTTAGATGTTCAAGCTTGAAACGGTAATTTTCATTTAATGCATGGGAGTCTTCCATATTTTTAACGGCCATGGCGTTCTCGATGGCAATAGAGACAATGCTGGCAAACATCTGTAATAAATTTAAATCTTTTTTGTCAAAACCAGCGCTATCATTTTTATTTAAACCGGCAATCCCGCCAAGAAAATGTTTTTTACCCTGCAGAGGCACCAGGATCATGTTGCCGACTTCATGTTCCCAGCGATTTTTTTCTTCATCGCTCAGCTCATTCAGCATGCCCTGCCACCAGGGCCTTTTATGCTTCCACACCCAGCCACAAACACCAAACTCTATGGGCAAAGACTCGCCAATAATCTCGGTGGCATTCTTGCCGGCACCGCCCCGGTACGTATAGGTTTCGCAGTTAGCATCCAGTATTGGAATTAACAGCGTTTCGGCATTAATCAGCGACAGTGCTCGCTCAGAGACAATCTGAAATATCTTCTCGATATCAAGCTCACTGCCAATATCCGTGAAGGTTTGTTGCAATAACTCAATCTCAGTCTCTTTTTGCTGAAGACTGCGGTTAAGGTCGAGAATGTTCGACGAATTTTTTTTACCCGTTTTCATTTAGGTTTATTTCGTAGAAAATCAATGGGTTGCCTGTAAACATAAGCGAAAGTATAGTCCATTCCCCAGGCCGATGGTGAGTTCGGCATCACGATTAATGATAATTGTATGGCTTTCTTGATGGGAAATATTCAAATCGACTGGGCAGGCTCCACCTTTCCCTGCCAAACATTTACCATGGAAGAGTTGAGCTATTTGTAACCTGCTTATTCTGGCTAATCTTTTCCCTGTTCTATTTCCTTGCCTATCTTAAGTGCCATGTCATAAACCTGGTTTTTCTTGAGGCCAGTCAATTCGACGACCAGGGAGACGGCCTGGCTAAGGGATAAGCCGGGGCTTATTTCCACAAGAAATTTATTTAATAAAACTTGCGCTTGCTCGATTTCAGCAGCCTGTAACATCGCCGAATCGGCGCCGGCCAGGATAACCACGAACTCACCCAATTTTTGTTTTTCATCCTGTTCAATCCACTGGATTAGTCCGGAAAGCTTGTCTGACTTGATGGTTTCAAAACGTTTGGTCATCTCGCGGGCAATCACGGCCTGGCGGTCGCCAAAAACTGTCGCCATATCAGCCAGGGATGCCAGGATCCGGTGGTTACTTTCATAAAATATGAGCGTTCTTGTTTCTGACCTTAATTTCCGGAAACCAGTCAACCTGGCCCCGCTTTTTGCGGGCGGGAATCCCTCAAATATAAATCGGTCAGTAGCCAGGCCTGCTGCTGACAGGGCGGTAATCGCAGCACAGGGCCCGGGTATCGGGATAATTGTGAGACCGGCAGCGCGCGCTTGTTTAACCAACAAATAGCCCGGATCACTGATAAGCGGTGTACCTGCGTCACTTATTAATGCGATAGAATCTCCCCCGCTCAATTTGCTAATCAGCTTTCGGGAACGATCAGCCTCATTAAAATCATGGAGCGAAATAATGGGCGTCTTGATGCTGAAGTGGTGCAATAGCTTGGCGCTGTGGCGAGTATCTTCTGCAGCAATCAGGTCAACTGTAGCCAGTATTGACCGGGCCCTGTCAGAAATATCAGACAAATTCCCGATTGGGGTGGCAACAATATATAATGCGCCTGGTAATACCCCTGGTAGCACTTCAGGCAACTCGCCGGACGGGGTTGGTTCCCGTTTGTCAGCTCCCGAATTATCAATTTCTGGATTGTCTGGTATTGACCGTTTTGACACGTTAACCTCGAGATACTGTTTTATATTACTATGGATACAACACTGAGCTTACCATTAAGGAAGTTATTAAAAAATTTAGGCTCATTACTTTCATCATCATTTTAAATTAGTTTGTCATTTATGCCAAAAACATTAAAACTATTTCTCTGGATAAATATAATTATTCTTGCCCTGTTCACCAGCGCCTGTGGCACGACCGGTAAACCGGTTTCCACTACAAGCACGAACTTAACGACAGAGGCTGCCAACGAAGCTGTCAATAATGGCGAATATATGCTGGCAGCGCGCATCTATAATGAGCTGGCAGCAACCGCTAAAAAACCAGGAAAACAGGATCTGCAATTACGGGCAGTAGAAAACCTGATAAAGGCTGGTCAATATAATGAAGCCAGCCAACAACTTCGCGCCGTCAAAACAAGAAGACTTGCCAAAAGTTTCAATGTTAGAAAATTAATTCTACTTGCCCAGATTGCCTCTTACGAAGGTGCTCATGAAAAATCTATCCGGTTACTCAATAAGGCGATACGCGTCCGTAACCTGGATCCGGCGTTACAAGCCAGAATATACAAAGTCATGGCCGATACTGAGCTAAGCCTGAATAACCCTATCGGTGCTGCCAAGAATCTTGTCCTGCGAGAAAAATATATCGTCAAACCTGACGAAATCGATGAAAATCAATTAAAGATCTGGGAAATCCTGAATGAGATATCGCACTCGGATCTGAAACAATATTTGAACCTGGAACGTGATCTCACATTAGCTGGCTGGATTGAGCTGGCAATTGAATACGTCGGTCATCGCACACGGTTCAATAAAACTGTTGCCAACTGGCCAAAAACTCATCCATCGCATACCGCCACACCTTCATTATTAAAATCATTATCAACACCAAGACCCAGGTTCGTTGGCCGAGTTGGCCAGGTCGCTGTTTTATTGCCGCTGTCATCATCTCGATATGCCCTTGCAGCCCAGGCTGTTCGACAAGGTATAAAAATGATGGATGACAATAATCAGCGACTCGATAAACCTGTTGTCAAATATTATGATATCGGTGATATGCCCGACGAGGTAAGTAAATTTTACCAGGTAGCAGTTGATCAGGGCGCACAATTAATTATTGGGCCCCTGGGCCGAGAGGCCGTGGATTTAATTGCTGATTATGACAATGCATCTGTGCCAACAATTTTACTGGGGCATACAGAAATCAATACTGATGGTGCCATTGCACCTATGTTTCAGTTCGGGTTGTCGCCAGAACAGGAAGCCGTACAGGCGGCAGAACGTGCTTATCTGGATGGTTATAGACAAGCTGCAGTTTTGTACGCCCAAAACGAATGGGGCAACCGCATGAACAAAGCCTTTTCTGAACAATGGAAGAAATTAGGCGGTATTGTACTGGTTCAGGAACCATACGAGATCAAACAACATGATTATTCCGAACCAGTCAAACAATTACTGGGCATCGATAAAAGCCTGGTAAGAAAAAATACATTACAAACAATTGTCGGTGTAAAATTAAAACTCGAGCCCAGGCGGCGGCGAGATATAGATTTTATATTTCTTGCGGCTGATGCCAAACACGGGCGTTTAATCAAGCCCCAATTAAACTACTGGCGAGCAGCACGGATACCCGTTTATGCGACATCCAAAATTTTTACCGGAAAACGAAACCCAACCCAGGACGTAGATTTAAACGGCATCCGGTTTGGTGATATGCCCTGGATGCTTGCTCAAAGTGGATCAATTTATCAGTTGCGACTACTGCAAGGAAAGTGGTCTTACGCCTATTCCCAGCTAGATCGATTATTTGCACTAGGCATAGATAGTTACGCCATTATCCCTCAACTCAACCATATCAGCGATGAAGATGGAACACGTTTTGGTGGTGTCACGAGCGGAATAAGCCTGGATAAATATGGTCGTTTTCATCGCCAATTGGTTTGGGCGCGTTTCAAGCGCGGCGAACCGCAACTGCTGGATAAAATTTATGATTTATCAGGGCTGCTAAAACCGGGCAAGGAAAATGAAGCAACCAGCACACCTTGAGGATGGCGTATTTGCCGAAAAAACTGCGTGCAATTTTCTGGAAAATAAAAACCTTAAACTGGTGCAAAAAAACTACCGGACACCCTACGGTGAAATTGATGCCATTATGCTGGATCAGGACTCGCTGGTATTTGTAGAAGTCAGATTTCGGAAATCAATCAAATATGGTACGCCTGCCGAAACTGTCAATCTGCAAAAGCAACGAAAATTACGCGCATCTGCCGCTCACTTTCTTCAGAAACACCAAAAATTCTCCAACTTCCCCTGTCGTTTTGATATTGTTGCACTTACAGGAGATCCAGGTACGGGAACTGTTGACTGGATCCAAAATGCTTTTTAACAATTATTACTCTTAAAAATTATGGACAACAACGATACTTTTATAGCACGTATAAACGATAGTTTTCGGGCGCATGATGAACTCTTGCAAATTTCCAGGACATTGCTGGCGCCTGACATCGCCTCGGCAGCGAGTAAAATTATTGATGCATTACTCTCAGACAAAAAAATGCTGATATGCGGGAATGGTGGCTCAGCTGCTGATGCCCAACACTTTTCATCAGAACTGCTCAACAGGTTTGAGAAAGAACGGCCTGGGCTGCCCGCGATATCTCTTGCTACTGATGCCAGTACCGTGACTTCAATTGCAAACGATTACAATTTTGATGACATCTTTGGCAAACAAGTTCGTGCCCTCGGTTCGCCGGGTGATATCCTGCTCTGCATTAGCACCTCTGGTAACTCAACCAATATTATTCGTGCAGTTGAAGCTGCCCACGAGCGTGATATGGCCTGCGTTGCCCTTAATGGTCGGGAAGGTGGCGATTTAACATCTTGCATGAGCCAAAATGATATAAATATATGTGTTCCTGGACAATCCACCGCCCGCATCCAGGAAATGCATATCATAATTATTCATTGCATCTGTGATTTAATAGATTTTCACCTGCTCGGACAATCATGAGCCTGAAAAATTTGTTTATTACCATGCTGCTTGGATTTTCTGTTTCAGGCTGTGGCCCAACAATTGTTGCCGGTGTCGGTCATGGCTCAGCCGCACTTTCTGAAGATGGCAGAACATTCGGATCAATGATCGATGATTCTTCTATCGTAATAGAAATTGATAGCCTGTTCTCCAGGAACGATAAAATTTCTGATGGCAGCCATATAAATATTGTAAGTATTAATGGCATTGTATTGCTGACGGGTGAAACGCCAGATATCGAAACCAGAAATAATATTCTGGATATAGTCAGATCGGTAAAAGGCGTTAAACGCACAGTAAATGAGATTCGAATTAGCAATCCAAGCTCGTTAAGCGCAAGAAGCAACGATTCATGGCTTACCAGCAAGGTAAAGACAAAACTGGTCTATGATAAACGGATTGACTCAACCAGGATAAAAGTTGTCACCGAAAATAAATCTGTGTTCTTGCTCGGTCTGATTTCTCGCGCAGAGGCAGAATATGCTACAGAGGCCGTACGCACTGTTTCCGGGATAAAAAGAGTCGTAATACTTTTTGAATATACAGAATGAGCTAACCATGAAGCCCGCTGGCGATAAAATTATCTTCAATATCAAGGGTCTTAAAAAAACCCTTAAAGAATATGATCGCCCTATAGTTTTTACCAACGGATGTTTTGATATCCTGCACCGGGGCCATGTAGATTACCTGGAAAAAGCCGCCGAGTTTGGTAAAACGCTTATCGTGGGCCTGAATACAGATGAATCAATTAGAAGATTAAACAAAGGCGATGACAGACCTATAAATTCACTTGCGGATCGGGCTGCTGTACTGGCAGCATTAGGTGATATTAGCCTGATCGTTCCCTTTGATGTTGAAACGCCTCTTGAGTTAATAAAAATAATCAAGCCTGATTTCCTGGTCAAAGGTGGTGATTGGCCAGAAGAATCCATCGTCGGTTATGATTTTGTCACAGCATCTGGCGGCAAAGTTAAGGCCATCCCTTTTCAATTCCAGCGATCCACAACTGAACTGCTGAACCGTATCCGAACGGGTAAGTAACATCGCCCATGACAAAATCAAACATAAAAAATGGCATAGAAAAAAGTGCCGCAACTGCAATCAATAATATTGTCGGTTTAAATAACACATTACACGACAAAACAGATTGCTGGGTTTATGGTTATGATAATTCACGCAAACATACTGTGCCCGACATGGTTGTTTTCCCGGGAAACCATACTGAAGTAGGTCAAATTTGCCAAATTTGTTCTGCCAACAATATCCCGCTAACCGCCCGCGGGCGTGGAACCAACACCACAGGCGCTTCGATACCAAAATCAGCAGGCCTGGTTCTTTCTTTTGATAGAATGAATCAAATTAAAAAAATCGACGCTGGCAATAGCGTTATGGTCGTACAGCCCGGCGTTACAAACGGGGAGGTACAAACAGCTGCAGCAGAACATGGTTTTTTCTGGGCACCTGATCCGACTAGCAGTAAATATTGTACTGTTGGCGGCAACATCGCTACCAATGCGGCTGGTCCCCGCGCGGTTAAATACGGCACAACAAATGAACACGTGCTTGGCCTGCATGCAATACTTGGTACAGGTGAAACCATAAAAACCGGTGCTTATACAACAAAAAGTGTCGTTGGTTATGATTTAACACGTTTGATTATTGGGTCTGAAGGCACCCTGGCCCTCGTTACTGAGGCAATACTTAAATTAACCCCGCTCCCGGAAGCCCGCACAACACTAAGCGCGACATTTCAAAGCACGCAAGCCGCTGCAAATGCAGTCACAAGAATCATGGCCCAACCAACAATCCCCTGTGCGCTTGAGTTTATGGACTCATCAGCGATAGAAATTGTTCGCGAGTATACTGATCTGGCTATAGCTGGCGATATCAAAGCATTACTAATGATAGAAGTAGATGGCAGTAAAAATACTATTGCCGATTCTATTGCTGCGATTAAAACCGCTACCTCCATGCCGGGCCTGGTAAACTTCCATATTGCACATAATAAAAAGGAAGCGGGCTCTCTTTGGCAGATGCGCAAGGCATTATCGCCAGCGTTGCGAAAACTTGCTCCAAACAAAATTAATGAGGATGTTGTAGTGCCGGTATCCATGATACCTGCTTTAATTGATGGCCTCGAAGCATTAAGCGATCGGTTCAATATACCGATTGTGAATTTTGGCCATGCGGGCAACGGTAATATCCACGTAAACTTACTCTACGATTCACAAAATAAACAACAGGCTGAAGCTGCCAAACCGTGCCTGGATAAAGTTTTTGAGCTTGTCCTGGAATTAAACGGGAGTCTGTCGGGAGAGCATGGCATTGGCTATGAAAAGCGTGAATACATCAAGCAAGAAATCCCCGGTGTTACACTGGATTTAATGTGGCGATTAAAACAGCAATTTGATCCTGTCGGTATACTGAACCCCGGGAAAATCTTTCCAGACGAATTCAGGTACACTAATAATTAATAATTAAAGCCAGATCGACTAATTATACAGATATAAGCCCAAATTCATCCGACCGATGACTTTTAGTTTATGAAATTTATCGCTAAACTATTAAGTATCCAGCTCTAGCAACGGGAGAGTCACATTGAAAAATTTTAAAAGTATCGGCTTGGTAATCATTTTCTCGTTATTTACATCAAATGTCGGCGCCGCGCCGAATCTTAATGTAATTGACACGCTTGGCCAGGATTTTTTTCGCCTGCTATCAGAAGATGTGGGTGCTGCTATTAGTTACAGGGCGGTGCAGCCAGCTGAACCCTTAAAAGTTCCCGGCTTTGATATTAGTGCTGTAGTCACAGCCACCGAACTTGTCAACGCTGATAAATGGTTAAACGCTATTGATGCCAATAACAGTACCACCCAAATTATACTTCCAAAAATTCAAGCCACGATTGGGTTACCGTATAGTTTTGATATTGGTGCATTTTATAGCAACTCAAGCAATACGGACATCAGCGTTACCGGCGCAGAACTAAAGTATGGCATTTTGGACGGCAGTACCTTAATGCCTGCTATTGCTGTTCGAGCAACCTACACGCAACTGGACGGAATTGATCAGCTCTATATGGATACCAAGGGTGCTGATATTTCAATTTCTAAAGGCTTTGCATTTTTTACGCCCTACGCAGGAGTCGGTTCAGTCTGGGTAAATAGTAAACCCCGGGCGGAAGCAGCTGCTGCTGGTCTTAAAGAAGAATCATTTCAGCTCAACAAATATTTCGTTGGGGCAAATTTTGCCCTGACAATTATTAGTTTTGCTCTTGAAGCGGATAAAACAGGCGAAGCAACATCTTATAGTGTCAAGCTTGGTTTACGCTGGTAGCCCTGGAATTTTTGTTTCGACTACGGCGTTGATGCGGAGCGCCCCGCATTAACGCCGTAGGCGAAAAAATCCCCAAGTATGAATTAATATTATTTTACGATTTTTAGTGCGGGCGCCGCTGGCTTTTCTGTTTTCTTTTTATTTGCAATATTTTTATCGGGTGGTGTGCCATCAGGGTCACTCCACTGGCTACCTGAAAAACTTATGCCCTTACCCGTCTCCCTGGCATAAACGGCCTGCACTGCCTGCAATGGAAATTCAATATTGTGAGACTTTCCCGAGAATCTTGCAGAAAAAAATATCCAGTCATTTTCTTCCAGTCTAAATTGATTGGCAGCACCGGGCGAGATGTTTAACGTGATACTGCCCTGGCCTGAAAACTGCCCCGGCAAGTGTACGCCTGAAATTTTCGTATCTATTATGACTTGGGGCGTGTATCCGGCGTCAATTGCCCACCGGTAGACGGCATCAAATATGTAGTTTTTCAATGATGGCATGGAGTAATTGCGAAAATAATTACAGGGCCAACCAGTTAACCGGCAGGATTTTAGATCGGCTTAAGGCCGCGCATTTCCATTTCTGCTTCTGTCAAACTGGCCTGAAATGATTTTCTTGCAAAAACACGTTCTGCGTATTCCAGTATTGGTTTTGCCTGTCTTGGCAGGTCGATCTTGTAAATTGGCATACGCCAGAGAATAGGTGCTAAGGAACAATCAACTAATGAAAATTCATCACCAAGCAAGAACTTCTGTTCTTTGAATATCGGTGATATCACCGTCAATCCATCGCGAATATAGGTTCTGGCCCGATTGGCAATTTTTTTATCGCCACTTTCTATATTAGGCAACAACCTGTACCAGTCACGATCAAACCGGTTGAGCATGAGACGTGCCCGTGCCCGCGATACCGGATCAACTGGCATCAATGGAGGATGGGGTAATCGTTCGTCCAGGTACTCGTTGATAAGCAATGATTCGTATAAAACCAAATCGCGATCTACGATCGTGGGCACTGTCCCGTATGGATTCAGGTCGGCCAGCTCCTTCGGTTTTTTCTCGAGATCTACTTCAACGATCTGGTAGTCGACGTCCTTCTCAAACAAAACAATTCGCGTCCGATGGCTATAAGGATCCCGGGTGCCTGAGTAAAGCGTCATAATCGGCTTACGATTTGCCTGTGATGCCATTAAAAATCTCCGTTGAGCGGCTGATATAAAAACATAACGGGGGGCATCGCCCCCCATTACAGATACTGTTATCAGTAAATTTGGTTGGTGCCTGTATCGGTACCCGTAATTTTACTAGTGAACGTCCTTCCAGAACTCTTTTTTCAGCAGATAAGCGACAAACAAGAATATCAGCAAAAAGATAATAACATAGGTGCCAATTCGATATCGAACCAGCTTGGCGGGTTCTCCAAGATAAACCATAAAATTCGTCAAATCCCGCATCGTGTCAGTATAAACTTCTTCGCTCATACTGCCGGAACTACCCACCTCAAAACGATCAAAAACTCGCCTGCCTTCATGCTCCTTGAAGATCGCCCGTTGTTCACCTTGCCATGAATAAAGCACGTGGGGCATTGCCACATCGGGAAATACGACATTATTCCAGCCACTGGCTGAGGACTCATCCCGGTAGAAAGAACGCATATAAGTATAAAACCATTCTGGCCCGCGCGATCTTGTCACCAGGGTCAGGTCTGGTGGCACTGTCCCAAAAGCCTTTTTAGCGTCTTCCGCTGGCATGACGGCCTTCATTAAGTCACCAATTTTATCGGCAGCAAACAATAAATTACCGCTAACGAGTTCGTCACTTATGCCCAGGTCCTTACCCATACGGTTATAACGCATGTAACCAGCGCTGTGACAGGACAGGCAGTAATTGATAAAAGTACGGGCACCCCGCTGCAACGAGGCTTTATCGCTCAGATCTATATCAACCGAATCCAGCTTTAAGTTGTTGCCTGCTGCCAGGCCCAGGGCAGGTACAGACAATAATAATACGATTATAATTTTTTTAATCATTATTCTGTCACCCTCTCTGGTAGTGGTTTTGTTTTATCAAACGTGGTGTACCAGGGCATCAAAAGAAAAAACAGGAAATACAGAACAGTACCTACCATTGCAATCCTGGTATTCAGACCGGTTGCTGGCTGGGTACCGAGAAAACCCAGGACAAAAAACGAGACTATAAAAATAGTCAGGGCAGTTTTGAACATCCAGCCTCTATAACGAATAGATTTGACTGGTGAACGATCCAGCCAGGGCAATCCGAAAAATACCATTAATGAGCTGCCCATGAGAATCACGCCCCATAATTTGGGCTGAAGAATATTAAGCGCAACTAACACGACTGCCGCAACAACCACAGTCGCACCCTTGGCCCGGATATCCTTGACACTAATGACTGTTAATATTGCCATCGCGACGGTTACACCGTACAAAACATAAATCATATCCGTAGTCGTTGCCCGCAAAATGGAATAATAAGGCGTAAAATACCAAAGCGGTACAATTTCAGGTGGCGTTTGTAAAACATTCGCTGGCATAAAATTATCATGCTCCAGGAACCAGCCGCCTAGTTCAGGCACAAAAAACATAACCGCGGCGAAAAGAATCAGGAAAAAGACCGTGGCCATAATATCTTTTACTGTGTAATAAGGATGGAACGGTATGCCATCAACCGGGATACCATCCGGGCCCTTGTTTTGCTTGATTTCAATGCCGTCAGGGTTGTTGGAACCCACTTTGTGCAAGGCCACGAGATGGGCAAATACCAGGCCTACGAGCACCAGTGGTAATGCTGCCACGTGCAGGGCAAAAAACCGGTTTAATGTTGCATCTGCGATAACAAAATCGCCCCGGATAAATTCAGCCAACCAGTCCCCGATAAATGGGATCGCGCCAAACAATGAAATAATAACCTGTGCGCCCCAATAGGACATGTTGCCCCACGGCAATAAATAACCCATAAAAGCTTCGGCCATTAGTGTGACAAATATAACCATGCCGACAATCCACAATAGTTCACGGGGTCCACGGTAAGAGCCATAAATCAAGCCGCGATACATATGCATATAGACAACAATGAAGAAAAATGAGGCGCCCGTTGAATGCATGTATCTGATCAACCAGCCCCATTCCACATCTCGCATGATGTACTCAACCGACGCAAATGCCATATTGGCGTCAGGCTTATAGTGCATAGTCAGGAAAATACCACTGACAATCTGGATGACTAATATAACCAGCGCCAGCGAGCCAAAGTAATACAAGAAGTTAAAATTTTTAGGGGCATAATATTTGGCTAAATGCTCGTCCCAGACTTTTTTGACAGGGTAACGGGCATCGACCCAGTCAAGGGATTGCTCAAGTAGTTTTTGCATTAGCCTTTACTCCCACTCAAATTTTCTTTCATTTTTTTATTCATATTTTTTGCGCCTTCTGCGCCATGAATGCTCATACTGGGATCGACACCAACCACTATGAGGGTGTCAGTGGCAAAATGATAAGGCGGGACAACCAGGTTGGTTGGTGCCGGGACGTTCTTGTAAACGCGGCCGGCCAAATCAAACTTGGAACCGTGACATGGACAGAAAAAACCACCCCGCCAATCTGCTTCCATACCTTCGGCCAGTCCTGGCTTGAGTTTTGTCAGGGGCACACAGCCTAGATGGGTACATATGCCGATAAGCACTAAATATTGTTCTTTGATTGATCGTGTCTTGTTCTTGGCGTAATCCGGCTGAATGCTTTCTAGAGAGTCGGGATCCACGATCAAATCCACCATGCCAGGCAGTTTGTCGAGCATCTCGGGGGTACGATTCAGAATCCAGGCAGGTTGCCCGCGCCACTCAACACTCAACATTTGGCCAGGCTCAAGCTTGCTAATATTTATCTCTACTGGCGCGCCGGCCGCTTTGGCTCTGGCGCTGGGGACCCAGCTTGCCAAAAATGGCCACGCCACGAAGGCACCGCCCACTGCGCCCATGCCGGCAGTCAGGCCTATTAGACGTCGCCGTGTATGGTTTACACCATCATCACTCATGAATTTCCCCTGTTCTCTCTGAAAAATCAAACACTTGGATTGGAATTCCAGACAATTGGCTTGTCTGAATCTAGCCACATTTGCGCCGGTATATTAGCAGATACTTCTATACATTCAGGCGCCGCATAGGATCATACAACAACCACAAAAGGTCAAGTAAGAAACCGATTTTCATGTAAAAAATCATGCCTATTGACGATATTACCACCTCATGAGTTAGAATCGTGGCCTTTCTGAACCGGGTACTGATTAAGCTTATGGAACGACTGCGATCCAGCCTCATCTACCTGCTCCAGGCAATTATCCTGGGGCTAGCCATGGCATTTTTATTCACGAAATTCTGGCCACAGGCCGTCAATAACACAACTTCAGAGAAGATAGGGCTGATAAAACAAGTAGCTGGCCCGACAAATACAGTAAACGGGCCGGCCTCCTATGCCGATGCAGTCGCAATAGCGGCCCCTGCGGTGGTCAATATCAATACTTCCAAAATAGTCACTATTGCCCCCCATCCCTTTTTTGATGATTCTGTTTTTCGACAACTTTTTGGTCGTAATCTCGATCAACTGATCAAGCCTAAAAAACAACTGCAAAATAGCCTGGGTTCCGGTGTCATCATGAGCGCTTCAGGGCTGGTGCTGACGAACCATCATGTCATTCGTGGGGCCGATGCAATCCAGGTCTCATTAAAGGACGGCCGGACTGCAGTTGCAAAAGTGGTTGGTTCTGACCCGGAGACAGATGTCGCTGTCCTGAAGATTTCTCTGGAAAACCTGCCAACTATCACCCTTGGGCAATCAGATACATTGCGGGTGGGTGATATTGTACTGGCAATTGGCAATCCCTTCGGTTTTGGGCAAACGGTGACCATGGGCATTGTTAGTGCCACCGGTCGTAATAAGCTCGGCATCAATACCTTTGAGAACTTCATCCAGACCGATGCCGCAATTAATCCTGGCAACTCTGGCGGTGCACTCGTTGACACGCAAGGGCGTTTGATTGGCATCAATACTGCCATTTTTTCCAAGAGCGGTGGTTCCCAAGGCATTGGTTTCGCAATACCGATCAAGTTGGCCGAAAAAGTGCTCCAGGAGATTGTCGAATACGGTCGACCGAGACGGGGCTGGCTGGGTATTGAAGGCGACCCGGTGACGCCGGCGCTAGCCAAAGATCTTGGCATGAAAAATATACGCGGTATTGTGGTGGTAGGCGTGTTACGTGGCGGTCCAGCACACAAGGCCGGGATAGAGCCGGGAGATGTAATCCTGGAAATCAACGGTGTTATCATTAATGATTCGCACACTGCACTGGTCACCATCTCTGATCAAAAACCAGGCACAAAATTTGATATTGTCTTATTTCGAAATGGTAAAAAAATTAAAGTAAACGTGATCGCGGTTGAAAGACCGCCCACTCGGCCGAAATCCTGATTACTTTGTGGCCAGTGCGTCCCTGGATGCAATCACGTGACTGACATACCAGAAGGGGTCCTCGTTAACCTGCTCATGACCAGAGTTTAGTGCGGCTAACGCTTTGTTTCTCATTTTTTTATCGCCATCCCTGACTGCTAACTGCAAAGTTAAACTGGCGATCACCGCTGAGGGTGAGGGCATAACACCATCGGCGATGACATCCTGGCCACCTTCGGTCTTGATTAAGCTTTTTTCTGCCAGGCGCCAGCCCTGTTTGCTGTAAAACCTTGACCAAGCCTGATCAAGCACCTTAGCAACCAGCTGATAATCTGATTTTGATTTTGTCAGGTCGGCCCATGCCATCAGGCCGGCGGCGACATAAGCATAATCCTCGATTGCCACCCTGCCCACTTCCCGGCCATTCGCCACTGATCTCTTTAATGAGTCGCCGTCCCATAAATTGTCAATAATGTAATCACGTACTGCCTGGGCCGCATTCCTGAATTTAGTAGAACCAGTAAGTGATGCGGCCTCAGACAGCGCCTTTAATGCAAGACCGTTCCAGCCAGCGAGTAATTTTGTATCCCGCGGCAACACCCGTTTGTTTCGTTGCGCCAATAGCTTAACTTTTGCTTGCTGTAATAATTTTTCAATTTCACCCGGTTTTAGTCCCGTGGTTTTAGCTATTTCCTTGATTGAGCTGCCTGTGAGCGGGAGATAACCCTCCTCAAATGGTGGCGCATCTCTTATTGACCAGGCAAGCAAATAAACCTGGTACTCTTTTGCCGAGAGTATTTTTTTTAACTGGTCCTTCGACCATAAATAGCTACCGCCTTCTATGCCCTTGTCATCGACGGCTGACAGCGATGCAATAAATGCCCCTTGCTTGTCTCGCATGCCTGCCAGTAAAAAATCCAGGGTATCAACTGCCACTGCCAGGTAGTCCGGCCGTTTTAATAACTGGCTCGCTTGCAGGTATATAGAAGCCAGCTGGGCATTGTCATACAACATTTTCTCAAAATGTGGTGTCGTCCAGCCTGGATCAACCGTGTAACGAAAAAAACCACCTGCCAGGTGATCTCTTAATCCCAAAGTCGCCATTTGATCCAGCGCCAGCACCAGAATTTCTTTTAACCTCGGATCGTTTGTTTGTTTGACATAATCGACCAGGAAAGTCAGTTGTGGCACAGACGGAAACTTGCTCTGCTCGCCAAACCCGCCGTTAAGCGTATCGGCATAACCGCGTACGCCAATCACCAGCTTGTCCAAATATGTCTTCACTTTATCCCGGTCTATTTCGGGCGCGCCCGGACCCTTCGCAATCTGAACATGTTCGAGGGCAAGTTTTTTTAACTGTGCTGGATCTTTGACCCACATGTCATTTAATTTTTTAAGAATTTCCTGGAAATTACCGGGTGGCTCATAAAGGACAGCATAGAGCGGATAACCGTCAGGTGTAATAAAAACGTTTAATGGCCAGCCGCCCATGCCACGGGTTTGTTCAACAAAATCAATCATGCGCGCATCCAGTGCAGGCTCGAGCTCACGATCGATCTTGACCGGGATAAAATGCTTGTTTAGAAAAGCTGCAATTTTTGGATTGCGGTAACTTTCCTGTTGCATGACATGGCACCAGTGACAACTAAAGTAGCCAATGGATAAATACAATAATTTATTTTGTTTGCGGGCAAGATTAACGGCATTCTCGGACCAGTCCTGCCAGGCCACCGGATCCTCTCCGTGTAACGCGAGGTATGGCGAGGTATGGTTCTTTAACTGGTTGACCAGCAGTGGTTTATTGACGGCCCCGGCCTGGAAGCTAATTAGCAGGAAGATGCTACCGGACAGGATAAAATTAAGAATTTTGCTAAATTTCGTTGGCATAATAACTATGACCACACAAAGTAATTATTATTCCCGATTTGTCGATATTTATTCTTCTTTTGATGATATAGACTGATTTTTTATACGGTTACATTATCCTTATTTCTTTGAATCACTCTTAACGTCTTTATCGGCATTGTCCAATTCCTGTTCCATTTCGGCGTCTGTCATTTCATAATGTTCGTCGTCATCACTGTCATTTGCACCGGTTTTTTTCTGTCCATAGCGGGCGACAAATAAGCCTATTTCAAACAAAATCAGCATTGGAATTGCCAATAATGTCTGCGACATAACATCCGGAGGTGTTAACAACATGGCCGCTACAAATGCCCACAAAACCACGTAAGGTCGTTTTTTGGCCAGCTTATCGGCATCAATGACGCCGCCACGTACCAGTAAAAACACGGCGACTGGCACTTCAAAAGCAACACCAAATGCGATAAACATTGAAAAAACAAAATCCAGGTAAGACTTGATATCTGTCATCACCGTCACACCGGCAGGGGCGACCTTGGTGAAAAAACCGAAGACCAGGGGGAAAACAACAAGATAGGCAAATGCCATGCCCATGTAAAAAAGCAAGGTACTTGAAAATAATAACGGGAAGACCATTTTCTTTTCGTGCTGGTATAGTCCCGGCGCGATAAATGCCCAAAGCTGGTAAAGCAGGACGGGTATTGCAAAAACAATGGCAACGACAAAGGCAAGCTTAAGCGGCGTCAGAAACGGTGATGCCACTTCAGTAGCAATCATGGTTGTGCCCTCAGGCAAAACACTCATTAACGGTGCTGCAACCAGTGAATAAAGTTCTTGTGAAAAAATTGCGGCAGGAATAAAAAAAACAAGTATGCCGATAACCGAATAAAGCAATCGATTACGCAGCTCCATAAGATGAGAGAAAAGTGAGCCAGTAGAATCTTCTTTAACTTCTTCTGCGTCCATTTCTTATTTTCTCTTGGCCCTGGCTATCTTTTTACTGCTACTGGTCTTTTTTTTGCCAACCTTTTTA
>QIGL01000025.1 GCA_003228915.1 Acidiferrobacteraceae bacterium | reverse complement strand
GGTATTTATTTTGTCGTAGTTGTCAAGACAGGCCCGGTCGGGGTTTTGTATGCACTGGTAATAAGTGGAACAATCGGCGCGGTACTGCTTACCGTGACTTTCAGTACAAGATATAGACCAAGTATAAACTATCCTGTGTTTCTTGAAGTGATTAAAATTGCTTATCCCCTGACGCCCAGAATATTGGTTGGAACCTTTAGTTCACAATTGGACAAGTATCTAATACGAATTATGGGCACGCTTGGAAATGTCGGTATTTATGCGGTTGCCCAACGCGTCGCCTATTTTGTTTTCTATTTTATGACAGTACTTCAAAATGTATTTGCACCTGAAGTATATAAGAGGCTGTTCTCGGAAGAGTCAAATAAAAAACAGCAGATTGGCGGGTACCTGACAACGTTTCTCTATATCTCCACATTGTTTGCTTTGTCAGTAGTACTGTTCAGCCAGGAGATTGTTTATTATGTATTGGGTAGCGAGTATGCTGCTGCTGCTGAGATTATGATTATATTGGTGGCGTTTTATGCTGTTCAATTTCCCGGGAAGGTGACAGGAAAACAGCTGGTATATGCCAAGAGGACTGCGCTGATTTCCATACTCTCTATAATGTACTTGGTTGTATCTGTGCTGGTGATGATCCCGCTTGTAATGAAGTGGGGCGCTTTGGGTGCAGCGTGGGGTGCGCTTCTTACGGCCATCCTGTCAAATGTAGTGTCACTTATTGTTGCCCAACGGTATCATAAAATAGATTGGCAATTTGGCAAAATGCTTTCGATATATTTTATATTTGCCGCTGGCATGGTTTTAGCGCTCGTTTATAGCAATGAAAATAACGCTGTCCTGACAATTATACTTTTTAAGCTGGGTATTTTGTTGGCCTACATTGCGTACGGTACATCAATTGGGGTAGTTAGCAGAAATAATTTGGGAGTGCTCTATCAGGCTGTGCAAAAAAAGGGATTAGTGAGTTAAGGCAAAGACTGACAATTTATATTTTTGTATAGGTGTTGGCAGCATCATTTTTCGTAATATTTTCGGATAGGATGATTGATCGATACATGCATGTTAGATTGGTGTTAGATATCACTAAAATACAAATACCGGGCTACGTTCTGCTGAAAGGTGGCCGGTGATCGCTGGCGCACTGGACGTTTAAACAGAAAATATTAATCTGAAAAATTATGCTTAAAAATAAATTAAAAAATGGTGTGACATCAATAGGGTCCTGGATAACGCTAGCACATCCAGCAGTAGCTGAGATTATGGCAAATGCCGGTTTTGACTGGCTTGCAGTAGATCTGGAACATAGCGTGATAACTATCCGTGAGGCAGAGGAGTTGATAAGAATTATTAACCTGAGCGGAAAAACCCCATTAGTGAGGCTTACTTCTAATGATCAAAACCAGATAAAGCGAGTAATGGATGCAGGCTCACACGGAATCATTGTTCCAATGGTTAAAACGGCAGGCGATGCATCAGATGCGGTTAAGTATACAAAGTATCCGCCTGTAGGTGTAAGAGGTGTTGGCCTGGCAAGAGCGCAGTCTTATGGCGCCTCATTTGGGGATTACCTGGAATGGCAAAAAGATCAGTCAATAATAGTTGTACAAATTGAACATATAGAGGCTGTTGAGAATATACGAGAAATATTTTCAGTTGAAGGAATTGATGCATTTATTATTGGCCCATATGATCTCTCGTCTTCAATGGGTATTCCAGGGGAGTTTGAGAATCCGTATTTTCTGTCCGCAGTAGAAAAAATAAATGCGGCGGCAAAAGAATGCAGTATTCCTTCCGGTATACATGTGATCGAGCCTGAACAAGACAAATTGGAGGATGCTGTTAAAAAGGGTTATGGTTTTATCGCATATAGTCTTGATATTAGAATGTTGGATTCAGCGTGTAGATCCGGTACAAAATGGTTTGAGGAAATGAAATAGTGAAAATTATCGGAATCATTCCGGCACGTATGGACTCCTCAAGATTTCCGGGGAAACCAATGGCGAAGATTCATGGCGTGCCCATGATTGGCCACTGTTATTTTCGAGCCAAAATGTGCAGTGAATTGGATGAAGTGTACGTAGCAACCTGCGACCAGGTGATTGCAGACTATATTGAGTCAATAGGCGGGTCAGCGATTATGACTCTGGATAGCCATGAGCGTGCAACGGATCGGACCGCGGAAGCAATGCTCAAAGTCGAAAAAAGCTTGGGCGAGGAAGTAGATATTGTAGTAATGGTTCAAGGGGATGAGCCCATGGTAACGCCAAAAATGGTTTCGGAATCAATTGCACCGCTACGTTCAGATTCCAATGTGAATGTGGTAAATCTTGCGGCACATATGAAGACAATTGAAGAATTTAATGATCCAAATGAGGTTAAGGTGGTAATTGGTAATGATAATAACGCCATCTACTTTTCCCGAGAACCGATACCATCAAGAAAAAAATTTTCGGGTAATGTGCCAATGTTAAAACAGGTATGCATTATTCCGTTTAGACGAGACTATTTGTTGAAATTTAATAATCTCGAAGAAACAAGTCTCGAACGAATTGAGTCCGTTGATATGCTAAGGATTATTGAAAATGGAGAAAGTGTAAGAATGATTCACACAAGTGAATTTTCTTTTAGTGTTGATACTGAAGAAGACAGGAAAAGAGTAGAGGAATTAATGGTAAACGATACTCTGATGACCCAATATTTAGATTAAAGATAGTGATGTTGTCTGGAATTAATAGCATTGGGGTACAACTCTTTATATTTAATTCATGTCTATAAAAATTATCCTATAATTGCCACTAATCCTCAGAATATTTATTTTATAAAATAGTTAATGATAAAAATTAATGCACAAAGAGTTTTCATAAGGGCGAGAGAGTGGTTAATGTTGGCAATAAAAAATGTAGTTAAAAAACTCTTTGCTCTTACAATATACAGCGCCAGTTATGAAAAAGGCTATAGAGAAATTCTCAATAATCTCAAAAGTGCTGTACCAGACATTTCCAAACAATACACAAATTTTGAGATTTTGGATGTGTTTCAGGAGGCGATGGTCAGGACGCTTCACGCATTCCAGGTTTCGCTAATTCAAGCCGTCTTAAAGCTAAAAGATCAGGACAGGCTTAATGTTGTCGATATTGGGGATTCCTCCGGAACTCACCTGATATATTTACAAGACGAGAAAATTAGTCTTGGAAAAAAACTGGATACACTATCCGTAAATTTAGATCCCATCGCAGTAGAAAAAATACGAAGCAAGGGGCTGAGAGCAATAGAGTGTCGAGCAGAAGAGTTAATCAAGCACCGAGAGTTCAAGGATAAAAATGTTGATGTATTTTTGTTATTTGAAACTCTGGAACACTTATTAGATCCTATAAACTTTCTGCATAATTTATCCGAGTCATGTGATGCCAGTTATTTGATAATTACTGTACCGTACCTGAAGAGAAGTAAAGTAGCGTTGCATCAGATTAGAGGGAATATGAATAAAAAAATGACCGCTGAAGAGACGCACATATTTGAACTTAACCCCAATGACTGGAGGCTGCTCTTCAGATTTTCCGGGTGGGAAATTGTAGAAGATAGAATATTTAGAATGTACCCTACGTATAATCCTTTAGTATTTATGAAATTGCTTTGGAAAAAGTTTGCCTTCGATGGTTATTATGGGTGCATCTTAAAGAAAGATTCCCGTATTTCAGACAGGTATGATAGCTGGTAAATGAAAGTACTAATTACAACTGTTCCTTTCGGGGAAAAAGACCATTTGCCTACCGACTTGCTGGAGGAAGCTGGTCTGGATTTTACAATCAATCCATTGGGCAAAAAACTTACGGAGGACGAGCTGGCAGAAATGGTAACAGAATTTGATGCGATTATTGCCGGTACTGAGCCTATTACCGATAAAGTATTGTCCAGGGCCGAGAATCTTAAAATAATATCACGGGTTGGAATTGGGTTAGATAGCGTTGATTTGATCAGCGCAGAAAAACGCGGGATTAAAGTTTCCTATACGCCTGATGCGCCAAGTCCCGCAGTTGCAGAATTAACAATTGGTTTGATGCTTAGTTTGTTGCGCTCTGTTCAAGTCTCAAACATGAATATGCACAATGGTGATTGGCATCGATATTTTGGTAAACGCCTGGCGGAATGTACGGTAGGTATAATAGGTATTGGAAGAATTGGAACAGGGGTATTGTCTCTGCTTTCCGGATTCAAATGCAGGCAAATCCTGGTGAATGACAAAAGGACTGACTTGAATCTTGATCAATACCCCAATGTTGAGTATAAAACCAAGCCGGAAATATATGAAAGTTCTGATGTCATCTCTTTGCATTTACCGCTAACCGCGGAGACCTATAATATGATCCAAACTGTTCAGATCAGGTCCATGAAACCAGATGCCGTTGTTATTAATACTTCACGTGGCGGAATCATTAATGAGGACAGCTTGTACCAGGAAATGATGGGAGGACATTTAGGCGGTGCCGCTATCGATGTTTTCGAAAACGAACCGTATTCAGGCCCACTAAGGGAGATAGATCGGTGTTTGTTAACAGCCCATATGGGGTCAATGTCAGTTGACTGTAGAACAAGCATGGAAATTGAAGCTACTAAAGAGGTGATACGATTCTCGAAGGGACAGAAGCTTACAGGTCTTGTGCCGGAAGAAGAGTATCTTGTACAGAAAGAATCTTTCTAGATGGAGTGGTAGATTAGAATGAAAAAGGTATTGGTAATCGGGGGCTCAGGGTTTATTGGCAGCCATACCGCCGACATGCTTAGTAGCAAAGGTTATTCAGTTACTATATTTGACCGTGTTGAGTCACCATGGCTGCGGAATGATCAAGAAATGGTCATCGGCGATATCCTTGACAGAGAGGCAGTAGAGAAGGCGATGAGTGGAGTGGACTACGTTTATCACTATGCCGGTATTGCAGATATTGGTGAAGCATCACATAGACCGTTCGATACTATCCAACTGAATATTATTGGCGCAACCATTGCAATCGAAGCTGCAATTAAAGAAAAAGTTAAACGATTCGTTTATGCGTCAACAATGTATGTGTATAGCCCATATGGCTCATTTTATCGTGCGAGCAAACAGGCTGTTGAAACAATTCTGGAAGCCTATTGCGAGAAATCAGATATTGAATATACATTTCTGAGATACGGATCCTTATATGGCCCACGATCCCAGAGCTGGAATGGTCTCAGGAAGTATATCAGGCAGGTTATCAACGAGGGAAAACTGAACTATTCTGGCACTGGAAAAGAGCGTCGCGAGTATATCCATGTTCTTGATGCCGCACGTCTAAGCGTAGACATCCTGGATGACGAGCATCGGAATTCTGCGATTACAGTAACAGGCTCGCAAATACTCAATTCATCCGAACTTATTTCAATGATATTTGAGATTACAGGACGAAAAGAAAATGTCGTTTTTGATGCATCTCATATAGGGAGAGATCACTACACTATGACCCCATACAGATACACACCGCAAACGGCAAAGAAACTTGTACCAAGTGAATTTATTGATGTAGGACAGGGGATACTTGAGCTTGTGGAAGAAATAAGTCAGGAATCGGAAAATAGTTGGGTATGGATGTCCCATATAAACGAACCTACTACTCCCTGCTATGGAGGGGATACGGGAATCAGTATCTCTCCGGTAAAAAGACAGGACTGCGGTGATTCATGCAACACGGTAGAGTTGAAAATTTCAAATCATAGCGGTACTCATATTGATGCTCCTCTCCACTTCATTCCAGGCGGCAAAACCATAGAACAATACGAGGCCGAAGACTGGATATTCCGGCAACCGGTTCTTTATAACCGATGATACGATTATAGATAGTAAAATCATTGAAAAATCAATTACACCTGATATAAATGATGCAGACATAGTATTAATACGAACAGGGATGGAAGCTTTCAGAAGCAGGGAGAAATACTGGAAACATGCTCCTGGATTTTCTCCTGACTTATTCAGATTTTTTCAGACATCTTTCCCGTCATTCAGGGCAATCGGAATGGATACTATTTCTATATCAAGTCTTACGCATAGAACTACCGGCAGGGAGGCTCATAAAGAATTCCTCGGAAACGGGATTATCATTATGGAAGATCTATCTCTTGCAGGCATACCCAGTGACATAGTGCTTGATCAGGTCATAGCACTGCCGTATCGCTATATAAATTCAGACGGGTCGCCAATAACTGTAATTGGTAAGTTAAAAGGAAGATGACTTACATTTCAAATTTCGAAAAAGTTGAGAAATTAATCAATGGAAAGAAACTTCTAATTTTTGATTTTGATGGAGTGCTCGCAGATTCGGTAGAGATCAAAACACAAGCATTCTATGAGATGTATTTATGTTACGGTAAGGGCGTAGCATCCAGGGTAGCAGATCATCATAGAAAAAATGGCGGCATGTCCAGAGCTGATAAATTTATTCATTATCACCAGGAGTATCTTGGCTTAAATTTATCAGAGCAGGAAATTGACCAGATGTCTGGAAAATTTTCGAATCTGGTGAATCGTAAAGTTATTGGGTCAGGGGAGATATCAGGTTCAATAGACTTTCTGGAAAGAAACTGTAATCAGGATTATATTTGTTGCGTTAACTCTGCTACGCCTCAAGACGATATAAGAATGATTGTGCAGGAAAAGGGGTGGGCGAAATATTTTTCAGAGGTTCTGGGCTCGCCTCTAACCAAAGAGAGTAATTTAGCAGAATTAATCGGAACATTTGATGTTAATAAATGGGATTGTTTATTTTTTGGAGACTCGAATACAGACCTGGAAGCAGCAAGTAATAGCAGTATAGAATTTATTGGTGTTGGCAAGGCTATGCAGAAATTATCAGAACGATCAGGCGCATTTCTGGCAATACCCGATTTCTCAGAATTATTTAAGTGAAGCTCAATCTGGCAAAAAATGGATCTCTAGGTACAGAACAAGCAAAATTACTGACAGAAATTGAGAGGCATTCACGAAAGCGTTTTAATGCTTACATCGGTGAGCTAGTTAAGCATAATAAAGTTGAGGGTCTTGTGTGGTTGGCACGTGTTACCAGCAGAAACACATTTGCAGGTACACTCTACGATAAATTATGTAAATTAAGCCTACTTAAACACCTGCTAGCCAAAAATGAGAGTATCAGCGTTATAATAGTTGATAGCGCGGGTATGTATGAAGCGGTAGATCAAATAATGGCCAAACATTCCCTGGCTCCAAGAGTAGTTCTTAAGAGAAACTACAAAAATAATCTTTTTTACTTGCTGGCAACAAATGTATTTAAAAGCCTGTACCTGGTGCTTAATATGTGGCTATGGCCAAAGCTGATACCCAGGTCGATCAGGCCAGACGCCAAACCCGCAATACTTATTGACACCTTTCTTTACCCCGATAGTTATAAGGCGGATAGCGGCCTGCTATCCAGAAATTATCCAGGTCTACTTGATAACGTAGCTCACATAACTGACAAGTATGATGTTGTTCTTATGCCAACATTTTATCATATACGCACGCCACTTCAGTTTATCTTAGCCTACTGGAGAACTTATAGAACCGACGAGAAAGTGCTCCTCAAAGAATATTATTTAAAAGCAGGAGATTACTTAAAGGCGCTAATAAAAAACTACTCCATACCATTTAAAATAAATAAATATCCGGAATGGGATGGTTTAAATATATCTAAAATTATTTTAGAGGAGAGAAATGGAGAATATTCCACTACAACATTACTGAACAGCTTGTTGTTGTATTACTTTTTACGGAGACTATCTAAACAAAAAAAGAAATTAGCACTAGTTATTGACTGGAATGAAAATCAGGTTATTGACAGAGCGCTTAATTTAGCAATTAAAAAGTACCATCCGGAAACCTATGTAGTGGGTTATCAGGGATTTATTGTGCCGGGATATTATCTCAGTGTGAATCCAACACCCTATGAGTTGACAGGAGAGACCTTGCCGCAAGAGATGTGTGTAATAGGTAAATCCTATAAAGAAGAAAAATTGGCTCAGTGTGAAAAACTTTATGTTTCAATAGCACCGGCTTACAGGTTCAAGGATATAATTCGGCTCTATAATGAAAGGAGTCAGCAGAAACCAGAAAACAGGGTAGTCGTGGCTCTACCGCTCTTCCTTCCTTCCTGCAATGAAATACTAACGCTTTGCGAAAAAGTGGCAGGCACCCTGCCAGAGACAGAGTTTGTTGTAAAATATCATCCTGCACATAATCAAAAGAAAATTAGAAAACTGATTAAAAATTCTGATAACAAGCTAATATTTACCAGCAAACGAATTGGAGATTTGCTTGAGACAGCAGGTATTCTGGTTTCCGAGGCATCGAGTGTATGTATGGAGGGTGCTGTATTGGGTATACCTGTAGCAATAGTTGGCAGCCACACAGGTCCAACGATGAACCCATTGGAGGGTCTTGTGCAGAATGGAAGGTGGGGAGTTGTTTATAATGCGAAAGAACTACAAAGCTTTATTGAGGAAAATATAGAAAATACCGAGCCGACTAGTCTTGAAATTGAAGATTACTTTGAAGGAGATAATGGTCAGTGGTTGAACGATCTTGTTCAGAAGGTCGAAAACAGACAATGAACATTATTGCAACCGGGGAGGACTTTGTCGTGAAATTCTATGAAAAGCAGGACAGATGTATTTAGAAAGCGAATTGGCCATTTTAATCCCTACTAAGGGACGTCCTCATAAAATAAAAAATCTGCTTGAAAGCATGGTGAGCCAAGTAAAGCAGCCAGGCGTGTTGATTATTATAGATAGCGGGGGAGAAAGTAAAAATGTAGTTTCAAAATATCTCGATAAACTAAACATAATATATCGAGATACGGATATAACAGGACAAATAGCGCAACGAAACCATGGTCTTGAGCTTGTTGGGGAAAAATTTCTTTTAGTGGCATATATAGATGATGATATTGTATTTGAGAGTGATGCTATAGAAAGAATGATTAATTGCTGGAATCTTAAGGAAAAAGAAACCGCCGGGATTGGATTCACCATAACCAATAATCCAGAATATAGAAATAGTTTATTTCATAGAGTTAGTGGAATGGGATCTGATCAGCCCGGGGCAATTCTCAATTCAGGGTACAATGTTCCAGTCTCTGCAAATAACCAAAGCGTTAAAACCAGTTGGTTGTGTGGGGGAGCTACTGTTTGGCGCGCGAAAATAATAAAAGAATTTTCACACCTGGCGATAAAAAGCAAATGGGCGATATGTGAGGATATTATATTTAGCTACCCGGTAAGCAAGAAATATCCTATGTATGTATGCAAGCAAGCCAGGGTTTTTCATGATGATATTCCTATCGAACAGTATTTTAATTTTAAAAACATTTATCGAGGAAAAAATACGGTGCTCTGGCGAATGTACTTTGTAAGTTTACACAAGGAACTGTCACTCGCTTCTTTTTACTGGATGTCAGTTTGTCAAATAGGATATAGAACGGCATTGGGTATATTAACGCTTAAGCCAAATTCAATAATATTTTCTACTGGACAGCTAATTGGTCTTTTAAGAGGTTTAGTTATATTGATGTCTGGAAGATCCCTTTTTGATATTATAAATGAATAACAATTCTTTGGTATTTAACAAGGTCAGCAAGTATAGGGCTATTATCCAGGGGAGGTTTCATAATCCGGATAATAATTATTTATGTTGCTGTCGTCATTTACTAACAAGTTGAGAGTCTTTAGACAAAAGGAATATCGATGAAAGCGCTAAAAGCGTTTCTTGGGAAAAATAAAATTGGGTTAATAGACGTAGGAGCAAGAGGAGGTCTTGAGCCTCGTTGGCGCTCAATTGATTCAAATATCAGGTCATTACTTTTCGAGCCAGATGAGAGATCAAGAAACAAGATTGAATCTTTGGCTCACGTCGAAGAAGTAATTTCGATGGGCCTGGGTGAGAAAGAAGAAACAGCCAGCCTGAACTTGTGTCAGGAGCCAAGAGTATCGTCGCTGTTAAATCCACATTTTGAGTTTGTGTCCAGGTTTCCTGATTCGAAACGATTCGAAGTAATAAAATCAGAACCAATTAAAGTTACAACTCTTGATAAATGTTTACTTGAAAGAGGGGTTGAATATGATTTTATCAAGATTGACACACAAGGAACTGAGTTGGATATCCTGAAAGGAGGAGATTCAATTCTAAATAGCCCGTTTATCGGCCTGGAAATAGAAGTAGAGTTTTTACAGCTATATAAAAATCAGTCACTTTTTGGTGATGTGTGTTCATACCTGGCAAAAAAGAATTTTGAATTCTTTGATTTTGTGAATATATGCAGATGGGAGCGAAACAATTTTACCCTGTTTGGCCAGGTTATTTTTGGAGATGGATTATTTCTGCGCACACCAGAAGTTTTTGGAAGCATGCTAAATAACCTCTCAACGGAGCATGCCCGCAGCAAAGCACTTAAGTATATTGCTATTGTGGCACTTTATGGACATATT
Source organism: Acidiferrobacteraceae bacterium (assembly GCA_003228915.1). Taxonomy (GTDB): domain Bacteria; phylum Pseudomonadota; class Gammaproteobacteria; order Acidiferrobacterales; family SZUA-150; genus SZUA-150. The sequence goes on along the minus strand of QIGL01000025.1, from coordinate 36,320 downwards.
GATCTGCTTCCGGTATGTGTCAAGCAATTCAAAAGATTTCTTGAAGAAGAGGACATAGAGTCAGTTGAGAGTTTTCACAAATCACTTTTAAGGCGCAGAGGAATTGCTACTTTTATCATTCGCGTTGCCAACAGAGTTCTGAAATTGCTAGGGATACAGTTAATTGGTCTACAAAAGTCCTAGCATTAGAAAAAACAGCCATCACATATGAGAATCGGGATTACAGGAGCATCGGGCAGTATAGGACACAAGCTCCTCAGTAAATGTTTGGAAGAAGGTCATACGGTCACAGCACTTACCCGTGAAGAAAGTCGTATATCTGTAAAATCGAATAATCTCAGCGTAGTTGCAGGTGATTTAAGCGGCAAAAATCGTTGTCTGGAAAAATTTGTCCAGGAAGTTAACGTATTGTTTCACTGTGCTTCTGAAACAAGAAACGAAGCTAAAATGAATGAAGTGAACGTACAAGGCACGAAAAATCTTGCATCCTGTGCCCGGGGAAAGGTTGACCACTTTGTCTATCTTAGCAGTGTGGGTGTTTATGGTTCGCTTGCGAGGGGCGTGATTGATGAATCTTCGAAGGAAAAACCAGAGAATTTATACGAGCGAACAAAAACAGAGGCAGAGCATATTATCAAGGAATCCTCTCGAGATGGTGGGTTTAGATACACTATTATGAGGCCGTGTAAAGTGATGGGGGTGAATGCAATCGACCGTGATATATACAGGCTGATATCCTATATTGACAAGGGAGTTTTTTTTTACATTGGTGCAGCAGGCGCCTCTACTAATTATATCCATGTGGATAACCTGATACACGCGCTGATGTTATGTACCAAGGCCGGCAACAATCAGAGTAAAGTCTATAATGTATGTGATCGGCGCACTATGGAAGAATTTATTGAAGTAATTAGCAGGGGACTTGAAAGAAAAAACAATTTTATCAGATTACCGATACTACCATTCAGGATAGCAGCATTATTATTTGGTTTGGTGCCTGGATATCCTCTTGGCAAGCATCGTATAGACGGTCTTACAACAAGAGTTTCCTATAACATAAGCAAGATAGAGAAAGAACTGGAGTATAGACACAAAGTTAGCATGGAAGAGGGTCTTGAAGTGCTTGTAAAAGAATGGATGAGCATGAATATTAAAAAACCTGGTAATTAGGCACGTCCAATTTCTCGATAACGTTTATTATAGCAGTATGATACATTCGAAAAATGAATCCGGTAATATTGCAATTAAAAACACTAAAATTGCCATAGTCACATCAGTTCCTTTCTTCCTTGTAACCAACCTAAAACAGCAAATTAAATATCTGCATTCCACTGGTATGGACATCACGCTTATTTCATCAGAAGGCACGCAGTTGTCACAATTGGAATTCGGAGATCGTTTGAATCACATTGTTGTTGGTATAGAGCGAGAACCCGCGCCGATAAGGGACCTTATCGCGATATTTCATCTATTTTTGATATTCAAAAAAAACCAGTTCAAGATTGTACATACAACAACACCCAAGGCAGGACTGCTAGCGGTAATTGCGGGCATGATGGCTGGGATAAAAATTCGATTACACACATTCACGGGCCAACGATGGGTGACTATGCATGGCATGAGCAGGAAAATTGTAAAAAACTCTGATCGCATTATCGCGAAACTAAATACAAGATGTTATGCAGATAGTAAGAGCCAGATGGATTTTTTAGTTAGCGAGAAGATAACTAGCGCGAATAACATAAGTGTTTTAGGCGCAGGATCCCTGGCAGGTGTAGACACTGATCACTTTAGGCGAGATTGTATCGATAATAATAAAAAAAAATTACTGCGAAATTCAATAGGACTGGAGCCACATTCGGTTGTTTTGATTTTCATCGGGCGAATCACCCGGGACAAGGGTATCATCGAGTTAATGGAGGCGTTTGGTGCCTTGCGAGACCGGGGGATTGCTGTGGAACTTCTTCTTGTGGGACCAGTGGAAGTGAGTGGTGATACAGCTGTGCAGAAGGCGATAAAACAAAGACCGGGTTTGCATGCTCTGGGTTATCGGGATGACCCAGAATCTTATATGGCAATATCCGATATTCTCTGTTTACCAAGTCATAGAGAAGGGTTTGGTACAGTAGTGATTGAAGCAGCTGCCATGGGAATACCAACACTGGGTACATGCATTCCCGGGTTAGTCGATGCCGTAGTTGATGGTGTAACGGGTTTACTGGTTCCGCGCGCTAATTCTCGAGAACTTGAAAAAGGATTAAGCAAGCTGATTCAAGATCAGGCCCTTCGCACACGACTAGGAGAAGCGGCACGGTTACGCTGTTTACAGGAATATGATGCAAATATTGTAAATGCTCTACTTGTTGAGGAATATAAATGCCTCATAGAAAAAAGAAAACAACTATGAGGTAGCATTATGAGCCAGCAGTATACAAAGTAAAATTATATTAATGAATCATCAAATAACTAACCGAAACATCCTAATAATCGCAGGAGGTATTAGCCTGCTATTTTCATTCTGGTCGATTTATATTGACCCTGTGATTAATAACGATGGTTTTTTATATATCCTGGTTTCCGAGACAATACAGGATGGCAACTATTCAAATGCGTTCAATATTTATCGTTGGCCATTTTACTCATTCATGTTAGCTGGTTTGAGTAATGTATCGGGCTTGTCTAGCGAGGTAATTGCATACCTGTTAAACATTATCCTGGCAATAATTATTACTATAAGTTTTATTTCTACTGTCAGGTTACTTGGCGGGGATCAACGGGTCATTATATTTGCTGTAATTGTTATACTTTTATTTTCAGGTATTAATCGTTATCGTTCTTTTATTAGTCGCGACTTCGGGTACCTGGCATTTTATATGCTGAGCCTGTTTGTTTTTTTCAGGCATCTTGTCAAGCCGGAATGGTACTTACCTGTCCTCTGGTCTATATTGCTTGTTATTGCTGCATTATTCCGAATTGAAGCGATTGCTATATTAATTAGTCTGCCTTTTATTTCCTGGTTTGTATTTGCAGACTCAAGAAAAAAACGCATCAAGATCGGCGCAACGTTCGGTCTTGTATTACTTGCCACATTTTTATTATTGGCATGGTGGTTTGCGGGGAGTCGTCTGAATAATGCTAATTACTCAGGAATAGAGGGTATATTCGATCTTGCAAATAGATTTATGGCAGGTTCTATTGCTGAGTACTCAGTGCGACTAGAACAGATGCGAACTTTGTTGACGCAATATTCTGAAAGTTATGCCCCTGTTGCCTTATTTGCTACATTAATAATCATTCTTTTTAGTGAAGTGATTCAAAGTATTACTTTGGCTTACACATTTATATTAATTTATAGTTGGCGCAAGTATGTAATATTTAGTGAAGACAGGGTCAGGAATGCATGGATAATACTTATTATTATCCAATTACTAATTTTAACTGGCGCACTGCTAAAATATTATTTCATTACCGGTCGCTTCCCACTGGCGCTCAGCTTAACCGTTTTGCTGCCAGTGCCCTTTATTCTTTCAAATATGTACCAGGACTGGAAAGATAGCAGAAACAACAATGTTGTCATCCGGTGGTTTTTTCCTGTCACTGTTCTTTTAATTATCGTGGCGTCGCTACCGAGCCTGGCTACATTTACTGGTAAGAACCATTACAAAGATGGCGGCCTCTGGATAAAACAACAAATTAAATCAGATGAGAAATTATTAAGTACCGACATAGCAATAACTTACTACGCAGGCCGAAATCCGTACAAGCGTGTTGATGTAGACGCATGGGTAAATGTACGACCATACGAACGGGAAGACGTGTACAAAATATTAAAAAATAATCAAGGAAGGAATTTTGATTATATCGCTATTAGTATCAAGAAAAAATACAAAGAGCAGGAAAAGGAAATCATTAACCTGGTAGGCAGCCCGCCTGCAAAGAGGTTGAAAAATCAGTTCGGAGATGAATTGCTGATTTTCAAAAAAGATAAAACCAGATCTTAGGTAAATTAATGGTCGGGGTGGAGAGATTCGAACTCTCGGCTCCTGCCTCCCGAAGTAAAAGTGTAAGATCAGGAAAGACTAGGAATAAAGAGTAATAGCGCCATTCGCTACCTTTGTGTCACACTGTTGCCACAAATAGTTATAGTGAGTAGGCGTGTTTTTCATTAATATTTCCGTTCTTCTTAAAGGGAGTGACTATGGCAGATAAAGGACATCTCGTGCTTCATTACCGTGGAGGTGAAACTGACGATGGCGAATTGGGGTACTACGCTGCCGCCACAGCAATGATGGCTTTTGGAGATTTTGTTGGCGCAATGTCTCGCGCCTCATTCGGAGCTGGCGCTAAGGTTGAGACAAAGGTTAGCAGTGTATCGCCAACTGGTTCCATGTCATTCGAGTTCCTTGTATATGCAGCTGCTATTGGGCAGGCAGCATTACTTACTCCTGTAACAGCGAGCGAGATATGGGGAATACTTAAAGACAGTATTAGGGCATGGAAATTTCTTAAAGGAAAACCACCAGAATCGATTGTAAAAAATCAGGATAACGATAATTTTGGCCTGACAAATATTAATGGGGATGTTGAGTATTTTACCCAAAACATCACAGTGCTTATCAACGATCCGAAAGCCGGCGATGCTTTAGAGCAATTAATACAGAAACCAATGGACCAGGCGGGTATAACTGAAATTGAAATAGAAGATAAGGATTTGAAAGATGTTGTAACAGTTGTTCGAGAGGATCGTGATTGTTTTACAGATATATCTCGCGACCAAACAGTAATTGAAAGCACGGTAGAAAAAGCTCTGTATATTGAATCTATAAAATTTAGAGATGGAAATAAATGGGAATTTTATGATGGCCAAAGTCGCTTTAGCGCTTCAATTGATGATGAAGTTTTTTTAGCCCGGATTAATAGCGGTGAACCATTTTCAAAAGGAGATATGTTGATTGTCGATTTATATAGTGAACAAAAATATAGTCGCGGCAAACTTGTTGTCAAACACGAAATTAAGCGGGTAAAAAAACATATAAATAAGTCGGAGCAGTTAGATCTAGACTAACATTTACATAAATGTTTAATTAAAAGCGGTGGCATGAACAGCGTCTTCGCTACCTTTGAAAGATCGGCTATAAGTTTCAACCAGGTATACTAACTCTGGACGATGCTTCACAGACAAACGCTCTATTACACGCCATTCACACCCTATCCTTTGGATCCGACAATTGTAGAGATTATCGGAAGGGCCTCTTTTCAGGGGTTATCCATTCAGGCTATGCCACCTAGATCCCGCTGAGTTAGATTATCCTGGTCTCTACACCAAGAGCGAAGACGGGACATTCAATATGTTGGTCAAGATTGACCTCCTTTGAAGCCCTTAAGTGGGATCCATTTACAATTTTAGCACCCAGTAATTCAGAAATCACAGATTTACCACATCCTTGCCACAATCCTATATAGGAAAGATCAGGAAAGACTAAGCATATAATGGTAAGAGATTGTGGTGAGTGTGGCTGAGTAAGTGCAAACAAGTAATGTAAGCCCTTGTTTTAATTGGTCGGGGTGGAGAGATTCGAACTCTCGGCTCCTGCCTCCCGAAGGCAGTACTCTACCAGGCTGAGCTACACCCCGTTTTTCGAGCTTAATTAAAAATTTCGATGTACAGACAATAGCGCCAGATCCATGAGCGCCTGCTTGTATTGCGATTCCGGTACCGGGGCCAGTGCCTGGACTGCCAGTTCTGCCTCACGTTCTGCCCGTTTGGCTGTATAGGCGATTGATCCGGTCTCCTTAAGCGCTGCTACTACCGCATCGATTTGTTCAAGCCCACCAGTTTTAATGGCGGCGCGCAATAATTCTTTTTGTTCAGGACCGCCATTTTGCATAGCATGGATCAGGGGCAGGGTGGGTTTGCCTTCGGCCAGGTCATCACCGACATTTTTCCCCAGTACGCCACTGTCCTGACTATAATCCAGGACGTCATCTATGAGCTGAAACGCGGTCCCCAAATGCATGCCGTAATCTGCCAGCCCTTTTTCAATATCATCCGGTTGTTTGGCAATGACTGCACCGAGCTGGGTGGCGGCTTGAAACAGCTTGGCAGTTTTACTGTGAATAACGTGGATATATCGCGCTTCACTGGTGTCTGGATTATGGCAATTCATGAGCTGCATGACTTCGCCCTCGGCAATGGTATTGGTCGTTTTTGCCAGTATCTGCATGATACGCATATCGTCCAGTTCCACCATCATTTCAAAGGCCCGGGAATAGAGAAAATCACCTACCAGGACACTGGCACTATTACCCCAAACGGCGTTAGCACTGGATTCACCGCGTCGCATTTCGGAGCTATCCACCACATCATCATGGAGCAGGGTGGCCGTATGGATAAATTCGATAATGGTGGCCATCAGGACATGTTGTTGCCCCTGGTAATGACAGGCCAGGCTGGCCAGTAAGGCCACGTTTGGCCGCAGGCGCTTGCCACCACTATTGATGATATAAGCGCCCAATTCACCGATCAGGGCCACCTCAGAGCTTAAACGGGCACTGATTTCTGTATCGACGGCCTTCATTTCCGGGGCCACCAGGGTCTGAATTTCGTCCTGATCCATGGATTCCGCCGGTTTTTTGAGTTCTGATACCATAATATATGCCTTGATCGGGGGCGCAATCCTAGGGGGTCGGAGATTGTCCTGTCAAGGGTTTGACCTGAGCGGCCCCTGTGGATAGAATTGCCGCCCTCGATTTTGAGTCTATCGCACCGAATCCATGGATTTGGTGATTATTTCATGTGAACTGGCAGGAGAATCAATGATGTACGCGGTTATAGAGACCGGTGGCAAACAATACCGGGTAGCCCCTGGTGACACCGTTCGGGTAGAAAAACTGGCAGTTGAGGCTGGACAGTCAATTGACCTGGAAAAAGTGCTCCTGGTGCAGGATGGCAAGGATATTCGTATCGGTAAACCGGTCGTTGAAGGTGCATCCGTCAAGGCCAAGGTAGTAGGCCATGGTCGTGGCGAAAAAATCCGGATTTTTAAAATGAAACGACGTAAGCATTATCGTAACCAGGCCGGCCACCGGCAGGATTATACTGAGCTGGAAATTACCAGTATTTCATAATGGCTCAAGTTGGTTAAATATAGAATTTAGAGGTTATTCAAGATGGCACATAAAAAAGCAGGCGGTAGTTCGAGAAACGGCCGTGATTCAGAATCCAAACGCCTGGGCGTAAAACGTTATGCCGGCGAAAATGTATTGGCGGGCAATATCCTGGTACGCCAGCGGGGCACCAAGTTTCATCCCGGCACTAACGTTGGTAAAGGCAAGGATGACACCCTGTTTGCCAAGGCAACAGGCACCGTAAAATTTGATATCAAGGGTCCCAGCAAACGCAAGACCGTGAGTATTATCGCGGCAGCCTGAGCCCCAATTGCTATGATTGAAAACCCCGTCCTGGCTTCAGGGCGGGGTTTTTTGTTTTTAGGGAAACTCTGTTCAATATATGTTTGCCATTCCAGCCGAAATGTTTGTCATTCCGACCGAAGTGGAGGAATCTTGCTGCTTCCTGATACTACTGAAGTTCCGTGGGTTGAGATCTCTCCACTGCGGTCGAGATGACACCACTGCGGTCGAGATGACACCACTGCGGTCGAGTTGACAATTGATCAGAGCTTCATCAGGCTTTTATTTAATTAGCGCAATTTATTGCTATCAACTACAAATAATGGGTAACGTAAGACTATGAAGTTTATTGATGACGCAACAATTACTGTCGACGCCGGCAAGGGCGGCAATGGCTGCTGTAGTTTTCTACGTGAAAAATTTGTCCCCCGGGGCGGTCCCGATGGTGGCAATGGTGGTCGTGGCGGCTCGGTATTTCTCGTCGGTCAGACAGGCCTGAATACCCTGGCAGATTTCAGGCATACCCGGCGTTTTCGTGCCGAGGCAGGGGTTGCCGGTAAAGGCAGAAACCGAACGGGTAAATCAGGCGAAGATCTGGAGATCCAGGTGCCACTGGGCACAGTTGTTTGGGAGGCCGATACCGAAGAAAAGATTGGTGAAGTCACCGAGGAAGGTCAACGACTTGAAGTCGCACGGGGTGGCCAGGGTGGCGTGGGTAATGCCAGGTTCAAGTCCAGCACCAACCAGGCACCCAGGCGAACTATACCGGGCACACCTGGAGATAGCAGGGAACTTAAGCTCGAGTTACAGGTATTGGCGGACGTGGGTTTGCTTGGTCAGCCTAATGCCGGCAAATCAACCTTTTTGCGGGCGGTATCACAAGCCAGGCCCAAGGTTGCCGATTATCCATTTACCACTTTATATCCAAACCTGGGAGTTGTCCGTGTCGGCAGCCATCAAAGTTTTGTAATTGCCGATATCCCCGGATTGATTGAAGGGGCAGCTGCAGGGGTGGGCCTGGGCGTGCAGTTTTTGAAGCACCTGAATCGCACCCGCATATTGTTGCACCTGGTAGATGTCGCACCACTGGATCCCGGTGCTGATCCTGTTGCCGACGCCCGGTCCCTGGTCAAAGAGCTGGCTGCATTCAGTGATGACCTGGCCAACCGGGAACGCTGGCTGGTATTAAACAAAATCGATATGTTGGCAGACGAAGATCGTGAAAGTCGTTGCCAGGCGGTTATCGATGGATTGGACTGGACCGGACCTGTGCATAAAATATCTGCACTTAAGGGCGAGGCCTGTAACAAACTCACTGGTAACCTGATGTTGCGTATAGAAGCGTTGAATGAAATGAATCAAGAATTGGCAGAGCTGGATGATGTGAATAATGATTCGGTAGAATTGAATAATGAAGCGGCGTTGAACGAAGAGAAAAATGATGACTGATAAGTCCGGAAATAATCAGCGAAAAGGGCGAGTTGTTGTCAAAATTGGCAGCGCCTTGCTGGCAAAAGCCGGGCAGGGCGTGGATACCCAGGCTATCGAAAACTGGGTGCAGCAAATGAACCAGGCGCGGGAGCAGGGTTTTGAAGTTTTGTTGGTCACTTCAGGTGCTGTCGCCGTGGGCATGCATCGTATGGATTTATCTGAACGGCCGCACGCCTTGCACCAGTTGCAGGCACTAGCAGCCATTGGCCAAATGGGATTGATCCAGACCTATGAGTCAGCTTTTCAAAAACATGGCCGCCATACCGCACAGGTATTGCTGACCCACGACGACATGGAAGATCGGGCGCGTTACCTGAATGCTCGCAGTACCTTATCTGGTTTATTGAGCATGGACGTGATCCCGGTCATAAATGAAAATGACACGGTAGCCACAGAAGAAATTCGCCTGGGCGATAATGACAGGCTGGCAGCCCTGGTGGTTAATTTAATAGCGGCTGATTTATTGATAATTCTCACCGATCAGCAAGGCTTGTATGATCGTGATCCGACACAACATGCCGATGCCAGGTTGATCACAAAAGGCAGGGCCGGTGATGCGGTTTTGACGGCCATGGCCGGTGGCGCCAATACCCTGGGGCGTGGCGGCATGGCAACCAAATTACAGGCGGCGCAACAGGCCGCTTTATCCGGCGCCACCACGGTGATAGCTAACGGCCGCGAAAATAATGTCATTACACGAATACTGGCCAAAAATTCCAGCGACCCTGTTGGCACGACCCTGGCACCAGAGAAAACTCCGGTAAAAGCACGGAAGCACTGGTTGGCTGGCCATGCAAAATCCGATGGCAAACTGGTGCTTGATGCCGGTGCCGTAAAAGTGTTGCGTGAATCCGGTCGCAGTTTGTTGCCAGTTGGCGTTAAAGAAGTGCAGGGTAATTTTTTACGCGGCGAGGTGGTGACTTGTGTCGATGATAACGGTACAGAGGTCGCCCGTGGCCTGGTCAATTACAATGCCGAAGAAGCGAGCAGGATAATTGGTCAGGCCAGTGACAAAATAGAATCGATACTCGGTTACGTGGATGAGGCCGAGTTAATTCACCGGGACAACATGGCGCTTGTTTAATGAGCCGTGTATTTTAGGAAACTCTGATCAATATACGTTTGTCATTCCGATCTATATTTGTCATTCCGACCAAAGTGGAGGAATCTTGTCACTTCCTGATGCTACTGAAGTTCCGTGGGTTGAGATCTCTCCACTGCGGTCGAGATGACACCACTGCGGTCGAGATGACAGAGGAATCTTTTAGCTTCCTGATATGTTTGTCATTCCGACCAAAGTGGAGGAATCTTGTCACTTCCTGATATGTTTGTCATTCCGACCAAAGTGGAGGAATCTTGTCACTTCCTGATGCTACGGAAGTTCCGTGGGTTGAGATCTCGAGATGACACCACTGCGGTCTAGATGACACCACTGCGGTCGAGATGACACCACTGCGGTCGAGATGACAATTGATCAGAGATTCCAAATTTTATTTATTGCTGGTTCCTATAGCAGGAAAAAAGAATCAGATTCCAGTTGCACTGACCCGAAGCACGCCACATAAATGATTTTTATAAATTCTGTAGGTCCGTATAACAGGAGGTATTTTTTTCAACGCTGTGATTCCGACGAACGCCTGCCAATCCTCAGGCCTTCTCGGGGTCATACATAAAATAAAGTAGTGGTATCACAAACAGGGTCAGCACGGTGGATACAAATGTGCCAAAAATCAATGACGTCGCCAGTCCACCAAAAACGGGATCAACAATAATCACAAGTGTACCAAACACAATTGCCAGTGCCGTTAACATAATCGGCCGTAACCGGGTTTGACCTGCCAGTAACACTGCCTCGTGAACACTACGCCCCTGGGCCTGGTGCTCAATAATAAAATCGATTAACAATAAAGAATTTCGTACCACAATACCTGCCAGTGCGATGACACCAATCATGGACGTGGCAGTGAAGTACTGGCCAACGATGGCATGACCAGGCAGGAAACCAATGATGGTGAGTGGAATCGCCCCCATGACAATCATAGGCACCATGAATGAACCGTAATAACCCACCAGTACCAGGTAGATCAGGATTATGGCCACGATAAAGGCTGAGCCCATGTCCCGGAAAACATCCAGGGTTAGCCGCATTTCCCCATCCCAGCGTACGCTATAACCCAGCGTATCCGGGTCTGCCATGAAGTATTGCTTGAGTTTTATATTGCCCGGCAATGGATGTTCATCAAGATATTTTGTCATGCGCAAAACCGCGTACACCTGGCTGGTTGCGGCCAACTCACCTGTCACGTAGACAACTGGACGCTGGTCCTTGTGCAGAATGGGTTTGGTGGCCGGTCCGGCTTTGATGTCGGCAATATCAGTGAGCACCACTTGCTTGCCCTGGGGATTAGTAAAAAATATTTTATTGAGATCGCTGGAGGTAACCCGATCGGCAACCGGGATGCTAAGGTGAATCGGTACTGGTTCTTTCTCGAGCTCCATTTGGACAGCGCCAAAATTATGGCCTGATAAAAAGGCATGCAGGGTCTCGGCTACCTGTGCCGGGGCAATGCCGGATAATGCCGCCTTTTCACGGTTAACTACAATTCGATATTCCTGGGTATCGTGGCCGACGGTATCATCAATGTCGACAACATCTTCCGTCGTTTCAAATACCTCGCGTCGTAAATCTTTGGCAATTCTTCGTAGTTGTTCATAGTCCGGGCCATAGAGTTCAGCCAGGATAGTGGCCCGTACCGGTGGCCCCGGCGGGTCTTCTACCAGTTTGATATTGGCGCCGGTTTCACTGGCCAGTTTGGCCAGTGATTCTCGTAGTTGCAGCACAATATCAATTGAAGAAACATCGCGCTCATGTTTGTTGCGCAAGTTCGCCCTGACTTCAGCAATGTGTGGACCACGGCTGAGATTACTGCCGCGCAACAAGCCATTAAAATCAACCACGCCGGTCTCACCAACCGTGGTCTCATAAGTTTCTACCTGGGGATGCTGGCGCAGGATATCACCGATCCGGCGTGTTACCCGGTCAGTTTCTTCCAGTGCGGTTCCCTCGGGCATGTTAATGGTGATATTAAAAGTATTGTTGTTATTTTTTGGCAACATCTTGAATAACACCAGGCCCATGCTGGGCATGGCCAGTACCAGGATCATAATCGCCACTAAGGTGGCAAGAAAAGAGAAGCGGGCAGCACGGCTGGTTAGTAACCGTTGCATGAAGCGAGTGTACAATTGTTCAAGCCGGCCATTATGTTCGTTGTGTTCATGTTCGCTACCAGTAACCTTTAACCACCTGTAGGCTGCCCAGGGTGCAACCGTGTAGGCAATCAATAATGAAGTGATCATCGCTACCGGTACGTAAAAAGGGATTGGTCCCATGTAAGGTCCCATCATGCCGGTTACCCAGGCCATGGGCAGGAAGGCCAGTATTACGGTAAACGTTGCCAGGTTGGTGGGTTTGCCGATCTCGTTGACTGCCTGCACGGTTGCATTGAGCTTATCAATGCCCTTGCGGGAATAGTGGCGAAATATATTCTCGACCACGACAATGGAGTCATCCACCAACATGCCCAGTGACAGGATCAGCGCAAACAGGGTAATACGGTTTATGGAATGACCGAAAATAAAACCAATCGTAAGCACAATAAATAATATGAGTGGAATAGTAAGCGTGACAATACCGGCGGCCCTCCAACCCAGGAAAATCACCAGCAATACAACAATTGTGATAATAGCAATCGCCAGGTGTTCCATTAACACATTCACTGCATCACGGGCCCGCTCACCATCGTTACGGGTGATGTTGACGGTGACATCAGCAGGAATCACGCTTGCCTTAATCGCATCAAGCCGTGCCAGCACATTCTCGGCCACGGTGACGGCATTGGCACCGGCAACCTTGGCAATGGCAATACTCACGGCCGTTGCCTCAAAATCAGCTGGCCGTTTGCCCTGGTAGGCCTGGCCATAGCCAATACGGGTTACCCGTTTAATTTCCCCGGGACCATCACGTACCGTTGCGACATCTTTCAGGTAAACAGGACGATGGTTGCGCAAACCCACAACCAGTAATGCCACGTCTTTGGCGTCACCAAGGGCGCCCCCGGCCGCAACAGTGGTAACACGATTATTATTAACCAGCGTGCCCGAGGGAATATCGATATTAGTGGCTGCCAGTGCCTTACTAATATCGAGCAATGTAATATTGAAGCGCTTCAGGCGCGCCAGGTCCAGCTCGACATTGACCTGGCGTTTGCGTCCACCATGAATAAAGGAAACCGAGACATCTTTTACCTGTCGTAAATGTTCCAGCACATCGTTGGCGATGCGCCTTAATTCCTGGTCATTTCGTGTGTTGGCCGACAATGAAATTGTCAGGATTGGCACCTCATCGACATCAACCGGTTTTACCAGTGGTTGCTGGGTGCCAGGCGGCATAGCATCCAGGTTGCTGGCCAGACGGTCATAAAGTTTGACCAGGGATTCTTCCTTATTCTCGCCCACCTGGAACTGGACACTGACGATTCCCATTGAATCCATGGCTATGCCATAGGTGTGTTCAACGCCCTCCAGGCCCTGCAGGATCGCTTCCAGTGGCTTGACAATAAGTTGTTCCACTTCCTTTGGCGTGGCGCCGGGTTTGGCAACAATAATATTGGCAGCCGGCACGACGATTTGCGGATTTTCTTCTCGTGGCGTAACCAGGAATGAAAGCAGGCCAGCCAGTAACGCGAATACAATAATTAATATGGTAATCTTGTTATCAATCAGCAGGCTGGTTATACGACCGGCAATATTGAGTTCGTTATTTTGTTCTTCAGGAGTTTGCGACATAGTTGCTGTTCTAATTTTAGCCTCGTCAGAGGAGTCTGTGGGTTAACCCCCTCTCCCACCGGGAGAGGGTTGGGGTGAGGGGACTTCAATCAGGCGATACTGTATCTGTTCAAGTACAGCATTGACGTCCCCCAGTATTTCGTTATTCCAAAAGCGCATAACCTCGTATCCCAAGGATTGCAAAATAGCTGTTCGCTTTTCATCGTATTGCATCTGTTCAATGTGTTGCCCTCCATCGGCTTCCACTATCAGTTTGGTTTCAAAGCACACAAAATCCACAATGTAGGGTTCAATCACCACTTGGCGCCTAAATTTATAGCCAGCCAATCTACGGCCTCGCAAATGTTTCCATAGCAGGTGTTCGGCATCGGTTGCTTGCCGCCGGAGTGCCCGGGCTAACGATTTCATATTTTTTGACCCCCTCTCCCTGCCCCTCTCCCGGAGGGAGAGGGAATCCTTCGTTAGAGTCCTTTCCATGACTTTCGTCCGGTGCATCCTGGAAAAATATATAGTTATGCCCAGAAAATGTCTTATCAAATCATTTAAGAAATCATCCAATATCAATAGATTATACGTGTATATCTGTAGAAGTTACCCATAAATTATTCTGAAGAGCCTAGTCTTAATTAATCCAAACTGGAATTAAATAGTATTGATCGGGCTGCCATCATGTACTGATGTTAAATCACCAGCAACCAGTGTTTCATTGCCAGACAGTCCGCTCAGAATTTCAACATGATTGACTACGAGCTTGCCAGTTTTGATCATTCGAAAACGGGCCAGTTTATCTTGCAAGACAAAGACACCAGTAATGCCGCCGCGCTTTATAATATTACTGGCAGGCACCATAATTCGATTATTGCTTTTGAACTTGATTGTTAACACCGGACGATCCAATGTTGGTAATGTGGATTTTGGTGTAGTTGGCACCGGTTGGGAACAACCAGTCAGGGTCATCGCAATCACAATCAGTACTGCAGGTATGAGGGTTCGTGTTAACGTAATCATTTAAGCGCACCTTGCCAGTCTGCTGATGCCCACTTACCTGTTGCCAGGTTTAAATCACTATCAGCCAGTTGTAGTTCCAGTCCGGCGGCCAGTGTTTCCTGGCGTGTAGCAATCAACGCACGCTCTGCTTGTAATAAATCGATAAGAATTGTACGCCCCTGGCCATAGCGTTTTTTAACCAAACGAACAGTTTGCCTGGCTTTATCGTTGTAGCGACTGGAAATTTTCAGGCGTCGTCGCGCTGCCTGTTCGCGGGCAATGGCACTTCGTACTTGCCGGCGAACCATGAGTTGTTGCTGGCGCAGTTTATCCCGCATCATGTTTGCCCGGAATTTGTTTGCGGCAATCTGTTGCCGGTGACGGTCACCTGCATACAAGTTCATGTTAATGACGCCGCCAACAGCCCAGCTTTGCTCATCGAATCCGCCATTCTGGTCATACCAATTGCTGGTGGCGATTACGTCAACCCGTGGCTGGTAGGCCGCACTCGCCTGGTCGACCCGGGCTTCCGCGGCCTTGATCTGAGACTCAAGAGACAACAAATCTTTTCGTGTTGCCAGGGCCTGTTGCACCAGTGGTTTGGCTTTACCAACTGGTATGTTGCTATTGGCTTGCCAGGCACTGAGAATCGTTTCGTCTTTAGTATCAAGACCGGTTACTTGCAGCAGTTGTTCAATTGCCAGGTCGACTTGTAAACGTGCTTGTTCGTACTGGGCCTGGATGCCTGCCAGGTAGATTTCGGCAGTCAGTTTGTCAGAAGTAATAATGCGGCCGGCCCGGGCCAGTTGACTGGTAGTTTTAACATGTTCCTTTGCCGCCTTGACGGCATCGTCACTAATGGCCAGTGCTTTGGTCGTGGCCTGGCTTTTGCGATAGGCCTGGATTGTTTGATGAATGACCTGGGCTTGAACGCGATCTCGTCTGTGGACGGCGCCTTGTTCCCGGGCACTGGCAACCCGGACACCCGCCGCGTCAGCACCACCGGCATAAACAGGAATGCGCAAGGATAACTGGGTGTTATAAAGGGTGCTCGGGTCAGGTTCATTGAGCGCATCAGCAGTGAAATCCAGTACTGGATCGACACTGCGGGTATTCAGCTTATCGGCAAATGCATCTAAGGGGTTATTGCTTTGGCGGGCAATATAATTCAGGTCCAGCTGTGGCAGGTGCGCACCCTGGGCAACGCGTGTGGCGGCACTGGCCGCTTTGACCCGGTAACGGGTAGCTGATATGGCCGGGTTTTGTTCCAGCGCACGCTGGATGGCATCACTCAGGGTCAGTACCTGAGCTTGTACCGGGATATTGACCAGCCCTAACAAAACGGCAAGGCTAAAGATATTTATAGAACGCATGGATACTCTGCTCCCTGTTATGTACTAATTTCTCCAATTGTCCTAGCTAACTATGCAGCGATCTATTTGCCGAAAAAACGACTTGTCGCCTGATTCGTGATTATGGGGTGTTGTCTGCCTATTTCAAGTGGCATTGATCAGTTTTGTTAGCAAGAAAAAACCGACATCCAGCCACCAGTTTCAAAAATCTGATAGCCAACAGTCGGTTTAGGTATCTGCGCCATTGCTGTCCCACAACTCCGTCATTCCCGTGGCAACGGGCAAGGATTGCTCCCGGCAATCCTCTTGCATTTCCGCCATCCTTGGCGGTCAGAATCCAGTCATTCTGGTTTATAGCCTAATCAATTACTTGCTGGATACCCGCTTTTGCGGGTATGACGCGCTTCTAATTTTATTATTTCATGTCCACATACTGTACTAGTATGGTGATATAGCAGACATAAGGGCTTTTAATGCACTTTAGTATTTTTAGGTCGGACAGTAGTGTATCTATGCCCAGTTTATTTCTGGGTTAATTCGGTGCTGGTTTTAGGCCAGTTTACGAACCGCATTGTTGAGGCGGGATTTATCCCTTGCTGCCTTGTTCTTGTGAATCAGGCCTTTGCTGCAGGCCTTGTCGAGGGCACTGGCAGCTGTCTGGAATGCAGTTTTTGCGCCATCTTTATTACTGTCCGTAATCGCCTGTTGGACCTGCTTGATGACAGTACGCATACTTGAGCGCTGACCGACGTTTCGTTGGCGACTTTTTTCCGCCTGGCGGACGCGTTTTCGTGCTTGTGCTGTATTAGCCAATCTCTTCTCCACTGTTTGTCATCCAGGATACTCATTTTCTGGACTTTTGGGCGCCGAACTATGCTAATTTTCAGTGCATTTGTCAATGCTGACAGACAGATTTGGCCGCAAATCTGCTAAAAACAGCAATTATTAGGGCCCCAATGATCAATCTAGAATCAATCTAGAATCAATTATTTGCCAACCATTAGCTGATGGGCGCCAATTATCATACTATAGGCCGCCGATAACCTAAAAAAACCATAAAGAACAAAGCCTTGTCCTCGAAATTGATCAAATCTACGGCGGTAACCGGTTCTATGACCCTGTTATCGCGTATTACCGGCCTGATACGTGACGTTCTGTTCGCGCGGCTGCTGGGTGCCAGTAGCGGAGTCTCTGCCGATGCCTTTTACGTGGCTTTCGCCATTCCCAATTTTTTTCGCAGAATCTTTGCCGAAGGGGCCTTTTCACAGGCATTTGTGCCCGTGATGTCAGAACACAAGTCCAAAGGGGATGAGCAGGCCAGCCGTGATTTTGTCAGCCATATGGTCGGTCGCCTGGGGCTTATCCTGTTTATTGTGACCCTGGTTGGGGTGGTGGCCGCGCCCTTGCTGGTGATGGCCCTGGCACCGGGTTTTATCGATGAAAGCGATAAATTTAACCTGACAGCAGCCATGTTGCGCATCACCTTTCCGTACCTGATATTCATTTCCCTGGTTTCAATGGCGGCCGGTATTCTCAATACCTATGGTCGTTTCGGGGCAGCGGCGTTTACCCCTGTGATCCTGAACCTGTCCCTGATTGCGGCGGTCATTTGGTTGGCTCCCCTGATGGCAGCCCCGGTTATGGCCCTGGCCTGGGGTGTGTTTGCCGCAGGCATCATGCAGTTGTTGTTTCAATTACCATTACTAAAAAGCATTAATATGCTGACCCGACCACGCATAGCCAGACATGCCGAAGTCGCCAAGGTGTTCCGTCTCATGGGGCCGGCAATTTTCGCCAGTTCCATATCCCAGATCAATTTGCTGGTGAATCGCCTGCTGGCATCCTTCCTGGTGACGGGCAGTGTCTCATGGCTTTATTACGCGGACAGGTTAATGGAGTTTCCACTGGGCGTCTTTGGTATTGCCCTGGCAACGGTAATTTTACCCAGCCTGTCACGGAAACACGCCAATGATGATGGCGCGGCTTTTTCGGGTCTCATGGACTGGTCTTTGCGCTGGGTCATTCTGATCTCGGTACCCTCAGCAGTGGGGTTGGTGGTATTGGCAAAACCCATCCTGATTACACTATTTCATTATGGGGCATTTAATCTTTATGACGTGGAAATGAGCGCCTTGGCGTTGATGGCATTCGCCGGGGGCCTGCCCGGTTTTATCCTGGCCAAGGTGTTGGCGCCCGGATTTTTTGCCCGTCAGGACACCAAAACACCGGCCCGAATCGCCGGCATCGCCTTTATAATCAATATTGTGCTGAGCCTGTCACTGGTTTATTCCCTGAAACACGTTGGCCTGGCCCTGTCTATTTCCATTGCCGCGTTTATAAATGCCGGTTTACTGTATAGGGCTTTACGTCAAAAAAATATTTACCGGCCGGCGGCAGGCTGGGGTTTATTTCATTTTCGGGTATTAATTGCCTCAATAATCATGGGCTTAGGGTTGTTTTTTGGCCTCACCGAATCAGGTCTCTGGACTGAAATGACAGTATTTACGAGGATTTGGAGCCTGTCCCTGTGGATATTGGCGGGTATACTTATATATATGGGTTCCTTATGGCTATTAGGATTACGACCCGCGATGTTACTCAAACACGGACACGATTGAGCGAGATAATGGCAACAAACTCAGCAAAAATTAGTGATATCAATTTGTGTGATACCCCGAGGGTATTCACATTAGCCGAGGCCGAGGCAATGATGCCGCTGGTTAGCCGCATTACGCGCAGCAGTTACGAGGAGCTGGAACCTGTTCGCAAACGACTCGAGGCCATGTTACCTACCCATCCAGATATTAGTTTGGTTGAGCAGGATTATGAATCGGTGGTTCTGCAGTGGGTGGGCAAAATGGAACGCCTGGGCCTGCAGGTAAAAGGCTTATGGTTAATTGATTTTGATACCGGCGAGGGCTGTTTGTGCTGGCGCTTCCCGGAGCTCAAGTTGGGTTACTACCACGGTTACCACGAGGGTTTTGCCAAACGAAAACCCATCGACCAGGTGGTGGAAGAAACCGACCCTGACTGGGCAAGGTATTAGGGTGCCAGGGACGAGTAGCGAGGAAAACCCGATAGTCGCGTAGGGCGGACACTGTCCATCAAAAAAGAAGATTATGGTAATGGTAGGCGATGCCTGACCTCCAGGACCACAGAAGCATGTGATAAAAAATAGACGGGATTGACGGGATTAACAGGATTATTACGATTTTGATGGCTTAATTCATAAAGTTTAATCCTGAAAATCTTGTTAATCCTGTCTAAAAGTATTTTATTTTTTTAAAATAAAATAAATGATGGAAAGGGATGACACCCTACCTTGGCAAGGAACCGGCTTCTGGCCCCTGCGCTCTAATATCAGTCATCAGGTATCTGATCTCTGGATAAATCGGGGTTGAGCGGTTAATCTGCGCAAGTTTGTAATATATTAAAACGGTTATGGAATTAATCAGAGGACTACAAAATATCAGGCCGGCCCATCGAGGTTGTGTTGCTACCATTGGCAACTTTGACGGCGTCCATCTCGGTCACCAGGCGGTGATTGGCGAGCTGGCGGAAGAGGGTCAGGATCTTGGATTGCCGACCCTGATTATGACTTTTGAGCCCCAGCCCATGGAGGTTTTCAAACCCGAAAACTCACCGCCCCGGTTAACACGCCTGCGGGAAAAATTGCGGGCCTTGAGTCGTTTTGCCGTTGACCGGGTATTGTGCGTGCAATTTAACCCGTCTTTTGCCAACATCACTGCTGATGAGTTTGTTAAGCAAATACTGGTTGATGGACTTGGCATAAAATACCTGGTGGTTGGCGATGATTTTCGTTATGGCAAGAACCGACTAGGTGACCTGGAGCGCCTCAAGGCCGATGGTGATAAATATGGTTTTAAAGTTGCTAATATGCGTACATTCAGTATCGATAATCACCGGGTCAGCAGTACCCGTGTCCGCGATGCGTTGGTCAGAGGTGATTTAATAGCGGCTGAGAAATTACTGGGTCGCCCTTATCGTATGTGTGGCCGGGTTGCCCACGGCGACAAGATTGGTCGAACATTGGGAATTCCCACTGCCAATATTCACCTGCACCGCAACGTGAGTCCGGTTCAGGGCATCTATGTAGTCGAGGTTTATGGTATCAATAGCCGGCCCTGGCCCGGTGTTGCCAGCGTTGGTACCCGGCCAACCGTGGGCGGCACCCGCGCCTTACTGGAAATTTATTTACTGGATTTTGATGAAGAAATTTATGGTCGCCATTTGAATGTTGATTTCCTGCACAAGATTCGTGATGAGGAAAAATTTGATTCACTTGAGAGTTTAAAACAACGTATCCTTGAGGATATTAAAGAAACCCGACACTGGCTTAAAAATAAAAAGGCCAAAAAAAAATTAAGGAAGCTTTGATCAATTATATGTTTGTCATTCCGACCGAAGTGGAGGAATCTTGTAACTTCCTGATACTGCTGAAGTTCCGTGGTATGAGATCTCTCGGCAACTGCTCCATGCGTTGCTCTAGCTCCTCCATCCATGGAGTCGTCCACTTCGGTCGAGATGACAATTGATCAGAGCTTCTTTAATAAAAAAATTAAAACCTGAGAATACATATTCAGATGAAACCCGAAAACAGAAAACAGAAAACAGAAAACAGAAAATCATAAGCAGAAAAAGATAAAGTATTAAAGCATTACCATGACTGAAAAAAACTACAAAGATACACTTAATCTACCAAAAACGAAGTTTCCCATGAAGGCCAACCTTGCCAACAAGGAGCTCGAGATATTAAAACACTGGCAGGAAACTGATCTCTATGGACAGATTCGTAGCGCCAAAAAAGGCCAGCCAAAATTTATTTTGCATGATGGCCCGCCCTACGCCAACGGTGATATTCACCTGGGCCATTCTGTTAATAAAATACTCAAGGACATTGTGGTCAAATCAAAAACACTCAGTGGCTTTGATGCGCCTTATGTGCCTGGCTGGGATTGTCATGGTTTGCCAATTGAATTGGCCGTGGAAAAAAAGGTTGGCAAGGTAGGGCGGAAAATTGACGCACCTGCCTTTCGCAAGGCCTGCCGGGAATATGCCCAGAAGCAGGTGAACCGTCAGCGGGATGATTTTATTCGCCTTGGCGTACTGGGGGAGTGGTCTAATCCCTACCTGACCATGGATTTTAAATATGAAGCCGACATGGTGCGTACCCTGGGCCGCATTTTTGCGGCTGGTTATGTCACACGCGGACACAAGCCTGTGCACTGGTGTACGGATTGTGGCTCGGCACTTGCCGAGGCCGAGGTTGAATACATAGATAAAAACTCTCCTGCGATTGATGTCAGGTTTGCAGTTGTCGATGAGACCCAGTTATTCGCACGCACAGAACACCCGAGCGACCATGAAGGCGAAGGGGAGATGAGTGTTGTCATTTGGACCACCACCCCCTGGACCTTACCTGCCAACCAGGCCGTTGCCGTCAATGCCGAACTGGAGTATGTCGTGGTCCAGTGTGACAGTGCCCGCGGCAAGGAACGCCTGATTATTGCCGAGGCCATGTTAAAGGCCTGTATGCTGCGTTGGGAGATTGAGGATTATAAGATTTTGGCTAACTGTAACGGTGCGGCACTGGAAAATCTCAAACTGTTACACCCGTTTTACAAACGTGAGGTGTCGATAATTTTAGGCAGCCATGTCACCACCGAAGCGGGTACCGGTGCGGTCCATACTGCACCGGGCCATGGCCTGGATGATTATGTCGCGGGCCTGAAATACAAACTAAAAATTGATAACCCGGTTGGTCCTGATGGTGTGTTTTTACCCGGCACCGAAAAATTTGCCGGTGAACATGTGTTCAAAGCCAACGACCATGTGGTTGAAACATTAAAAGTTGTTAATAAACTGGTACATATTGAAGCCCTTAATCACAGTTATCCTCATTGCTGGCGTCATCGCACGCCTATTATTTTCCGGGCAACCTCACAATGGTTTATATCAATGGATCAATTGCGGGTTAAGGCAAACAAGGCCATTAACGACACCGCCTGGCTACCGGACTGGGGTAAAGCGCGTATTGAAGGCATGATAGAAAATCGTCCCGACTGGTGTATTTCCCGGCAACGCACCTGGGGTGTGCCAATCGCACTGTTTGTCAATAAAAAAACCGGTGAGCCTCATCCGGATAGTAATTCCCTGTTTGAAAAGGCGGCCCGGCTCATTGAACAAAAAGGGGTGGACGCCTGGTTCGAACTGGCGCCAGAAGATTGTCTGAAAAAAAATGCTGACCAATATGAAAAAGTGACTGATACCCTGGATGTCTGGTTTGATTCCGGCGTCAGTCATGCCTGTGTCCTGGATACCCGTGATAACCTGGGGTCACCGGCGGATTTATACCTTGAAGGTTCCGATCAACACCGGGGCTGGTTCCAGTCGTCTCTGCTTACTTCAGTGATCCTGAATAATCGTTCGCCTTACCATTGTGCCCTGACCCATGGTTTTACCATTGATGCCAAGGGCATAAAAATGTCCAAGTCAAAAGGCAATGTAATTGCGCCCCAGAAAGTTATGAAAAGTTTAGGTGCAGATATTTTGCGCTTATGGGTAGCGAGTACAGACTACAGTAGTGAAATGAGTATGTCTGACGAAATACTCAAGCGGACATCAGATACCTATCGGCGCATCAGGAATACTGCCCGTTATTTGTTATCAAACCTTGATGGTTTTGATCCGGCAGATGCGTTACCGGTTTCTGATTTACTGGCACTGGATAACTGGGCGCTGGAACGGACCCGGGCTTTCCAGGATGAGCTGGTCGCGATTTATGATAGCTACAGTTTTCACCAGATTTATCAGCGCTTGCATCATTTTTGCGTAGTGGATATGGGTAGTTTTTACCTGGATGTATTAAAGGACAGGATGTATACCATGCCGACCACCAGCATTGGTCGCCGCTCGGCCCAGACTGCGATGTATTATATCCTGGAGGCGCTGGTACGCTGGCTGGCGCCAATACTGAGTTTTACCGCCGATGAAATGTGGCGCCACATGCCCGGTGACCGCAGCACACCGGTTTTTGCCAGCCAGTGGTATGAGTTTCCAGAGGCGGCAAAAACAAGCGAAATAAACATGTCGGCCTGGCAATCATTAATCAAGTTGCGCGATGGGGTTGGTAAGGAGCTGGAGGCATTGCGGGTAGCAGGTGACATTGGTTCGGCGCTGGATGCCGAGGTGGACATATACTGCCAGGGTGAGATTTATAATAAACTAAATAAATTAAAGGATGAGTTACGATTTTTATTAATTACTTCTTATGCCAGGGTTCATAACCTGGAAAATCGACCTGGTACGGCGGTAAAAATGGAAGCGCTTGATGATGTTTATATTCTCATCACTGCATCCGGCCATAAAAAATGTATCAGGTGCTGGCACCACCGTGAAGATGTCGGTAGCCATACAGAACATCCTGAAATTTGTGATCGTTGTGTTACTAATATTGAACAAAAAGGCGAGCAGAGGTTATTCGCATGATAAAACGTTTTCTCTGGTTACCGGTACTGGTCATAATACTTGATCAGGTTAGTAAAATAATGGCCGTAAAATATTTATTTCATAAGCCAGCGATTGAGATTCTGCCGTTTTTTAATTTTTCCCTGGCATTTAATACCGGTGCGGCTTTTGGTTTTTTGCACAATTCATCGGGCTGGCAAAATATTTTTTTTATCAGTATTGCCCTGGTTGTCAGCGCCGTTATTTTTTATATGGCCCGCAAGCTGGGACCGGATGCTAAATGGGAATTAACCGGACTGATGCTGGTTCTGGGTGGCGCCCTGGGCAACGTGATTGACCGGATTCGTTTGGGAAAAGTGGTCGATTTTCTCGATTTTTATGTCAATAACTGGCATTTTCCAACGTTTAATATTGCCGATTCTGCTATCACCATTGGCGCTATAATTCTGATTCTTGATTCATTTGGGTTTAAATTTTTTTCGAACCGTTCCAAAGAAAATAATTAAAACGAAAATACTTGAATAGCAAATAGTTGATATGACTACGATAGAACAAGGGTCCCAGGTGACATTCCACTACCGGTTGTTGCTGGCCGAATTAAACAAGCTGGTAGATGGCACGGAGGACGAAGAACCATTTTCAATTGTCATTGGCGACGGCGAGATGATGGAGGCACTGGAGTCCCGCCTGATCGGGCTGCAAGCGGGCGCAAAAGAGAGATTCGAGGTCTCCTTTCTTGAGACCTATAATGCTGATGATGA
This sequence comes from Acidiferrobacteraceae bacterium, assembly GCA_003228915.1. Taxonomy (GTDB): domain Bacteria; phylum Pseudomonadota; class Gammaproteobacteria; order Acidiferrobacterales; family SZUA-150; genus SZUA-150. The sequence continues at coordinate 11,986 of QIGL01000025.1, read as the reverse complement.
AGAAGTACTGACAAATATGCCCCGCGAAGATTTTCCTGAAGACATGAACCTGGAGCCAGGGTTAGTCGTTGGTTTTGAAACACCTGCCGGTGATGCAATTCCGGGTGTCATAATCGAGGTGAAGGAAAAAGAAGTGGTCATGGACTTCGCCCACCCGCTGGCAGGTCATGACCTGATATTTGAAGTTGAGATCATTTCAATAAAATCTCCTGGTCAGGAAAATTAACGCACGTCCTGGTATGAAAAAATTATGGAACTAATTATTGCCAACCCGAGGGGTTTCTGTGCCGGTGTCGACCGGGCAATCGAAATCGTCGATCGTGCCATTACCATGTTTGGTGCGCCTATTTATGTGCGTCACGAAGTGGTACACAATCGTTTTGTGGTCGAACGGCTGCGGGAAAACGGCGCTGTGTTTGTTGAGGAACTTGAAGAAGTGCCCGATGGTGCGACAGTGATTTTCAGTGCCCACGGTGTTTCCCAGGCAGTTCGGCAAGAAGCGAAACTCCGCAAGTTGCAGGTTTTTGATGCCACTTGCCCGCTGGTAACCAAGGTGCACATGGAAGTGGTGCGTAATTGCAAAAAAGGAATGGAAGTTATTTTAATTGGTCACGCCGGGCACCCGGAAGTAGAAGGGACCATGGGCCAGATTGATAGCGGCATGTTTTTGGTTGAGTCCGAAAAAGATGTGGCGAAGCTTGCTGTAAAAAATCCCGGGGCTTTAGCTTTCGTCACCCAAACAACACTTTCGGTAGATGATACCTCGGAAATCATTAATGCCTTAAAACAGCGATTCCCGGATATCCGGGGTCCAAAAAAAGACGATATTTGTTACGCCACCCAGAACAGGCAGGATGCGGTCAAAAAAATCGCAAAAGATTGTGATGTGTTGCTGGTAGTCGGCTCGGTAAATAGCTCAAACTCAAATCGCTTGCGGGAAGTTGCCGAGGCAGTGGGCACCCAAAGTTACATGGTAGATGGTGCTGATGATTTACAAAAACACTGGTTCAAAAAAGGTGATCGTATTGGTTTGACAGCGGGTGCTTCGGCACCAGAGATTTTAGTTCAGCAAGTCATTGAAAAATTAAAAGCGTGGGGCGTCAATCAAAGCGAAGAACAAGCGGGTCAGCTGGAACAGATCGTGTTTACACTGCCGAAGGCGTTACGAAACCAAGGACTTTAACTAGCGCCTTTATGACTGGTTTTCAGATTGTAAATCGCAGACTATCTTATATATCTAATTCCAGTATTTGTTAACAAAAGTTCTAAATTATTATCAAAATAATGAAAATTTAATTTAGCCAGGCCTTAGCTGCTAAATAGGATTATGAATCTGTTCTAACTTATTATGACAAAACATAATTAGTTAAGAATTAGACCATGTTTGGAGCTGACCCGAATTACCGACATATCTCACCACAATGTAATATTACATTTTATTGCTTGACTGCTCTCACAAAAAGTAGTGTTATCGACGGCGCGCATAACAAGTACCAGCACCAGAAATAGCGCTACATAAAAAATTAGCTTAGTTACAGGGATGTGAAGCATTGATAAATCTCAATCCTCAAACTACTCAAAATCAGGACCTTGTTAATTTAGGGTTGTACTGATCAATGCTGGTTCAAAATTAATAAATACATGGATAGACTTATGAGCAAACCTGCAAAATTATTCACAGTAAACATTCCGTCTTTTTACTTCAGAAAAATTCTGTCACTGGGTATCTGTGCCAGTATCCTGTCGATATTTTTTTCTGCAGCTATTTATGCCGATGCAGAATCTGTTATGCCTGATTTTTATTCAGAGCCGGGTTTTAATAAATGGCGCGACGAAGTATCTACTGGTGCAGAAAATATAGACCCTTTTAGTGGATCGCTTAGATTTTCAAATATTGATTTAGTCGTACCAGGTAATGGTGGTCTTGATATCAAGATTCGACGTAGTTACACCAGCAATATTTGGCTTACACGTGCAAACATTTATTCAGCCCCGCCATTCCCGAACTATTTTGCACCAGAAGGTACAACTGGTCTGGGCTGGACGGTAAACTTTGGCCGTATTGTCAAAGCAGAAAATCCCAATACAACAACTGATGGCATTTGCGACGACGCGAGTTACACCACCTCAGTCAATTCCACTTTAGATGACGCCGTATTGGAACGGCCAGATGGCGGCCAGGAAGTGCTTGCCGTAAGCGATGCTAACCAGTCTTGGTTAAAAACATTTGTCACGCAGGGTATGTGGAGAGCAGATTGTTCTGGCGCAAGCAAAGGGTTATTAGTTTATTCGCCCGATGGCCTTATATACACCATGGATCATTTAGTAACTGCCCTCGATGATGAGGTCACTTACACTGCTCGTGTTAACCGTGCCTGGTACCCCACCAGAATAGAAGATGGCAATGGGAATTACCTTACGATTACCTATTCAGGCAGCAAAGGATCGCGCGCCTTAATTAATAGAGTCACAGCCAGTGATGGTCGTGAAGTTATCTTTACATATACCAGTGGTTATCTGAGTTCGATTACCGCTACAGATTTAAGTCAGCCAAATAAAGTACCACAGACATGGACTTACAACTACACGAATATGGGTACGGGCAATAAAGTCTTGACAGAAGTCGTGCGCCCAGACGGTCTGAAATGGCAATATGCTTATAATCCTTCCGGGGCCGCAGTCGCGCCTGGCGCACTTCAATCGGTTACCTATCCCTATGGTGCTACCGCTACATACACATACAAGCACGTAGATTTCGCCGGTCCTGTTCTTTTGTCGCCCAGCTTTCCTGCAGAGCGTTATTTCTCAGTAGCGATAGCCACTAAAACGCAGGGTGGCCGCAATATTGAACCAGGCACATGGTCTTACACCTATGCACCAGGAACAGAAAACACAATCGAAACAGGCGTCACCATGAATGACCAGACAACTGTCAATTTTCCAGGCGGCAGAACTATTTACAAACATTACGGCATTCAGCGGCAAATTGAGTTAGGCGTAGGGCTGGGAGTTAAACGAGAATTATGGAAAACAGGCAGGCTGGTTAAAAAAATAACACAAAAAGAAATTTCTGCAAATGTTTATAGTACTGTTGAAACTGAATCCTATGAATGGATCAATAGGGGCAAGATTTCCAGTGAAAAACATTATTCAACTGCGTTTGATTATTTTGATGTTAATGTTACAAATCCAATTATGCTCTCTAAAACAATAACTCGCGACAACACCATTTACAAAACGCAGTATACCTATGGGGCTTCAGGGCTTAGCATACGACCAACTTACCAGGTAGAAACAGGTCAGGCAGGCACACCCCAGGCGGCAGTTCGTACCGCTGGCTTGGAATGGTATCCAAATATTCTAGCTCCCGGTCAAGTGTTCTTTCTGGATCAGTTGGTCAATGAAAATGTTCCGAATACTACTAATCCTGACATGGCGCTGAGTACTTATCGTTTTTACGACTTTGCTACAGGTAATTTGAAAACTTATCAAGCCTATGGCGTTCCTGAAACTTATACTTACACCCTCTCGGGAGACCGAAATACCAGGTATGATGCTCGCGGTATTACTTGGACATATCTTGATTATTACCGCGGCATTCCTCGTCAGGAAATTCAGCCCGTTGATCTTCTGCCCGAAAATGATATTTTGATCTCCCGCACTGTATTTGATACCGGCACCGTGGCCAGTGAAACCAATGGCCGGGGCATTACAACGAAATATGATTACGACAGCCTCAACAGGCTGACCTTTATTGATATGCCGCGAGTGGCGAGTAGTGATGTATCGATTAGTCGCGATAATCTCAATTACACACAAAAAGTAACCAGGGGAAACTATCAACAGGTAACTAATTATGACGGGTTCAGGCGGCCAATTTGTGTCACGACTACCGATGCAACTGCTGGCACCACTATTAGCCAGGTCACTCGATACGACAATTTGGGTCGGAATACATTTACTTCGTATTTAATCGATGGTGCATGTCCAGCCTGGAGTAGCAGTCCACCTCTGAATGTCGATGGCACTACAAACACTTACGATGTACTGGATCGTATAAACACCATTACCCATCCAGATAGTACCTCTCGCACATATTCATATTTACCTGGCAATAAAGTCAGCATTCTTAATGAAAGAAATTTTACAACTGTTTATACGTATCGTTCTTATGGTGACCCTGGGGATGACAACAAGAGGGTTTTAATGCGTATAGAACCTGCTGGTGAAGCAAGCACAATCTTTACGCGCGATGTGCGCGGGTTCGTTCTGGATGTAACCCAGGGTGGGTTCACCCGCACCAATACCTATTATGTTACCAGGCCATTTATAAAATCCACGCAAGACCCTGAAACTGGCGTAACGACTTTTGCAGTAGATGGCACCGGCAATATCGTTCAGCGACAGGTTGGCGCTAATATGCCTGTTACAAAATACAATTATGATTTTTCTAATAGGCTTGTTCTGGTCGATTATCCTATTGGTACAGAAGACGTAACTTTTAAGTACGACAAGAATGGCAATACAACTTCAGTCGATAGATATAATGTGAACTGGAGTTATGGTTATGACCAGAATGATAATATTCTAAATGAAAATATTTTTATTTTAAATGGACCAAGTTACACTTTTACTCGTACCTATGATGCGCTTGACAATCTAAGCAGCATCAAATACCCAAGCACACAAATAGTTTCCTATGCGCCAGACAGCCTTGGACGACCCACTCAAGTTGCGCCCTTCGTCAACAGTGTTTCGTATTATCCCAATGGCCTACCAAAAAGAATGGTCTATGCAAACGGAGCGGAAAGTAACCTGACACAAGACATCCGACAATGGGTGAAGAATATTAATGTTGTTTCTACTGGTGGCCCGGTGACTGATCTTACTTACAGTTATGATGGCAGAGGAAATATTAGCTCGATCCTTGATACCGTCAATTCTGGATATAACCGAACTTTAGACTATGATATCCTGGACAGGCTGAGTGTTGCTACGGGTGAATGGGGCACAGGCACTATTACTTATGATGCTACAAGTAACATTGCGGCCAAAAATTTTACTGGTACTGGTTTAAATATTGGATATAACTATGATGCAACAAATAAATTAACCAGTACCTCCGGTGATCGAATATCGACTTTCAGTTACGATAATTACGGAAATATTACTGGCGATAGCAAACATACTTATGTTTATGATCATGCAAGTAGCCTACGACAGATTGATGCAGGCGATAATTTCTTTTATGGTTATGACGGTAATAATCGCCGGGTTTATGCCAACAGATCCGGTGCTGGTGTTTATTATACCTATGCAAAAAATGGTCAACTTTTAGGTGAATATGGTGAATTCGGCGGCCCCATAAAAGAATATGCCTACCTGCATAATAAATTGATCGCTGTAGCCAATATCGTCAATGAATTACCAACAGTATCAGCAGGTGCAGACCAAACTAAAAACGAAAAAACAAGTGTTACCTTTAACGCAGTTGCCTCTGATCCCGACGGCGAACTTGTCTCAATAGAATGGACCCAGACTAGTGGACCGCCTTTATTGGCCGCCCCTGTCTCAGGCCCAACACTTAGTATTACCACACCATACGTCGATGCCAAAACGACATTTATCTTCGATGTAACTGTAGAAGATACCCTGGGAGCTACTGCCACAGATTCAGTCGCTCTTATAGTGCTAAACATCGACAATAGACCTGTTGCAAATGCAGGTGCGGATCAAACAATTACTGCGGGTGATTTTGTAACGCTTGATGGGTCAGGCTCTTCAGATGCTGAGGATCCGACTATCTCTTACTCCTGGGTAAAATTGAGTGGACCGTCAATTGTAATCAATAATGCTACAACCTCCAGTCCCGATTTCACAGCACCGACAGTTCCAGGTCCAACCACTGCTCTCATTGAATTAGCAGTAACAGACAGTTTCGGGCAAACTGCGACCGACACAGTTGTTATTACGATATATAAACTAACAGCACTACCTGTTGCAAACGCTGGCCCTGACCAAACGGTAGCTGAAAGCAGTCTCGTGACTCTGGATGGGTCAACTTCAACAGACAGCGATGGCACTATAACGAATTATTTTTGGGAGCAGCTATCAGGGGTGCGAGCATCTTTTAATCCAAATATCGCACAACCAAGTTTCACTGCACCGCTCACAACTACATCGGAAGTGCTGACTTTTCAGCTAACAGTCACAGACAATGATTTCGCAACCGCTGTTGATACAGTCAGCATAACAGTGAAAAGCATACTGACTGCTGATGCCGGACCTGACCAGAAAGTGATAGAGACCTCTGATGTTCTTTTGTATGGCGGCGCAACAAGTGATGCCCTGGGTACCGTCACGAGTTACGATTGGATACAAATCGGTGGCCCAACTGTTGTGCTTATCAATGCAACTACGAGTTCTCCAAGTTTTATCGCACCAGAAGTCGCCAGTGATACTACGTTAGAGTTTATGCTGACTGCAGGCAGCACATCTACTGATAATGTCATTATCACCGTCACAGATATTCCGGCACCTATTTCGGTTACCGCTAAACCGACTGCGAACAGCATTACCATTGGCTGGTCACCATTACCGGTAGCAGTTACTTATAATATTTACTGGAGTATCACCCCAGGCGTAACCAAAACAACTGGCACAAAAGTAACGAATGTTACTAGGCCCTATATTCATACTGGGCTACCTATCGGAACAAAGTATTATTTTGTTGTCACTTCTGAAAATGCAGGTGGCGAAACTGCTGAATCACTGGAAGCACATGCCATACCAGGAGAAAGTGCTTGGGGTGAAAATACGTTGCTGTTAGAAAATGCGCCCCCTCAAAAACCTTTAAAAACAGACAAAATCGGAAATATTTTCTTAAAAACTATCAAAAACAAGAACTACGGCATTGAATTATTAATTAAACAGTTTAGCCAAACTGGCAGCTGGGGTGAAACATTGCCAATTTCTGGTGAATATAAATCAATCAAGATCATGGATTCTGCCTTTAATAGAAATGGTGATGGAATTGTTGTATGGAGTGCACTTGACGCCGGGAATAATTCATTCTTGATGGCAAGTCAATACCGGGCATTAACAGGCTGGTCAACGCCTGTAGAAATATCTGCTACCTCAAGCAGCAACGTGCACGTCGCAATTAATGATTTTGGTCATGCCATCGTGACATGGATTAAAACTACTGTTACAGGGGCATTGCCAAGTCTTGTTTCTCGTGAGTTGTATACCGTTTTTTATGATCCAGTCAATGGATGGGAACTGCCAACTCTAGTTGCGAACTCTGAGGCCTGGTCTGGTAACCTGCACTTGCGCGATACTGCGGTTAAAATAGATCAAGTTGGTAATGTTGTAATGGTATGGGTCGGAAGCCCTACTTCTGGTCAGATTACAAACGACATAAACACAGCGCAACGTGATTATTTCACCGGTTGGTCTGCTCCAAAAATAATTGGCGAAAAAGCCTTTGACTCCTTTGCGGACTACATTGGCGGTCCATTCTTGGCGCTTGATGACAATGGAAATGGAATGGCCATTTGGTCAAGTATTCCTTACTCTGCTAGTGCAATTGATCTCCCTTACAATGGTAATGTATTTGACCTTTTTGATACTGCAGTTTATGCCGCCCGATTAGATAACAATACAGGCTGGCAAAGACCTCGTCGACTCTCCAATACACCAGTAGCGATGGTATCAGGAGGCGATTTAGCGATGTCTCCCAATGGCAAAGCTATTGCTGTCTGGGGTCAAGCGTTATCAGGAGATGGAGGTCTAGATGGTAATGATGGCTGGATATCAATTTTAACTGGCGGCTTACCTGTATATTTTACCTGGGCGGCCAGATTTGATCCTGCTACCGGATGGGAAGAGCCTGTCAAATTAGACGCAGGCCCGCCATTAAACAAAAATCTGTTTTATCAGAATGATAACGGTGGTGCACGATCAGTTGCAATGGACGACATTGGCAATGCCATCATTGCTTGGGAACAATTACCTACTGTTCAAACTGACGAAAAAAGAGAGATTTATGCCGCTCGTTATCGAGACGGACTGGGCTGGCAGGGGGCGGAATTAATCTCCAATGAAGGAGATGGTAGGTTCTTCCCTACCGCCGTTTTACAGAATAATGGTAACACTGCTATTGGTTGGAACCGTTTTGATACAAGACCCTATCCGTCACCAGACTATATCACTTACTTTGGCCGTCACTATTGGGTCGTCCCAGGTGCACCAGTTGCATTTGTAGGATTACCGCAGTATATCCCCGAAGAAACTGCTGCCAGCCTGGACGGAAGCAAGTCTTACGATCCAGAAGGTTTTATTCCTACTTACCAGTGGACCCAGATTGAAGGCCCAGCGGTTGTGCTAACGGGTGCCGATACTGCAACACCTACTTTTACTACGCCAACAGTTACAAGCGACACACTGTTACGCTTTGAGTTGCTGGTGTTTGATGTTGACGGTCTACGGGCCAGAGTTACGACTTCCGTTTATGTCCTGGATGTGATTCTACCGGTAGCAAATGCAGGTCCTGATCAAACCGTAAATGAAGGTACGATTGTTTACCTTGATGGTAGCGCCTCTACAGACGAAGACGGTTTCGTCATTTCCTATTCATGGACCCAGGTCGCAGGTCCGCCAGTAGACATCATTAATGCAAATAGCATGTATCCAACTTTTGCAGCGCCTGCAGTAATTGCAAATATTCCCATCACGATTGAACTAAAAGTCACTGATGACGAAGGAGCAATTGGTACCGATCAAGTCATCATCAATGTAGTAGTCGTTCCTGGTACACCAGTTGCCAATGCCGGACCTGATCAAGCTCAACCAGCATTCGCACTGGTCGCACTGGATGGCACGGCATCTTCTGATACCGATGGCACCATCAGACGCTATGAGTGGTTACAGGAATCTGGACCCTTTGTAACGTTAACCGGGAGCACCACTGCCACCCCAACATTCACTATGCCTGATGTTACCGTGGGCACCACTTTTGTCTTTAGTTTAACGGTTTGGGATAACAATAATCTTGCGGCCTCTGACCTGGTTCAGATAACTACATCGGAAATAACACAGCCCCCTGTGGCCAATGCCGGCCCGGACATGACCTATAGCACCAACCAGTCAGGTCTTGTTCTGGATGGTGCTGCAAGCACCGACCCTGACGGCACCATTGTGCAGTATAACTGGGTACAGCTAAGTGGTGCGCCAGTGATACTTATATCGGATCAATTGACTCCGACAGCGTCATTTACCTCACCGGCAACACCCGGAACGCTGACCTTTGAACTGACGGTCACCGATGATAGTGGCCTGACTGCCACTGACCAGGTTGTGATTGAAATTACCCAGCCAGTGACTATTACTTTGACAGCCAGCCCAAACCCAGCGACCCGGGGCGCCACGGTAACACTGGATGCAACCAGTTCTATTGATCCTGATGGCACCATTGTCTCCTATGTCTGGACCCAAAGTGCCGGACCGGTAGTTGTTCTCGCGGGTAGCAATACCGCACTGGCAAGCTTTACGGCCCCGGTTTTAGCATCAGACACAGTATTCACATTTGACATTACGATTACAGATAGTGCTGGCCTGACTGTCACCGGTAACATTAGTGTCACGGTGCTTGGCAATCAGCCCCCACAAGTGAACGCCGGGGCAGACCAGGTTGTTAATGAGCAGGACAATGTTACGTTAACAGGGTCAGCCACCGATCCAGAAGCAGGCGTACTAACTTATCTCTGGACACAAACAACGGGTCCTGCCGTCACGCTTACTGGTGCCAACACGGCCACTGCCAGCTTCACTTCGCCAGCGGTAACCACAACCACCCCGCTAGGCTTCCTGTTGACGGTAACTGACAATGAAGGCGGCGTAGGCATATTAATAACGTCAACGTTATCCCCACTGCCAATGCTGGCCCCGATCAAACCGTCAATGAAGCTACACCGGTGACCCTTACCGGTAGTGGCTCTGATACCGATGGCACCATTGTTAGTTACGCCTGGACCCAGACAACTGGCCCGGTGGTAACACTAACCGGAGCCAATACTGCCAGTGCCAGCTTTACTGCGCCTAACGTGACCGTACGACATTAACATTCCAGTTAACCGTCACGGATAATGATGGTGGCACGGCATCGGATCTGGTGAACGTAATTGTGCAGGACGTACCAACCTCTGGTGATACCACGCCACCAATTACAACAGACCAGGTGTTTTCAGCGAATATACCCTTCCTGGGGCAAACCATTTCGCTGGTCATATTAACCGCAGACGAGCCAGCAAGTATTAGCTTCAGGTTATTGGGTAACATCATTAATATCGTAGGCGCTGCCAATACTGCCAGCTGGCAGCCATATCAAAATTTATTTCTGGTAACTTTTCCCACCTCAGAAACAATGACACTGGAATATTTTGCTACCGATACCGCCGGTAATATTGAAATAACCAAAACCAGGACATTACCATGAGTATTTTTAACGCAAGTATTTATCAAAAGACATCTGGCCGTCGCTGCCTGAGACTACTGGGTAGCGTGGTATTACCCCTCGCTGTTTTGTTGTTCTCAGCCACCAGCCAGGCCGCAACCACCATCACTTATTATCATAATGACGCCCTGGGATCCCCGGTGGCCGCGACTGATGCAAGTGGCACAGTCATCTGGCGGGAACAATACCGGCCCTTTGGTGAAACCCTGCGCAATGAAACGGCCGCGGACAATAATAGTCGCAGTTTTTCCGGTCATGTGAAAGATAAAGAAACCGGTCTGCTTTATATGGGTGCCCGTTTTTATGACCCGCAGTTGGGTCGTTTCATGGCCATTGATCCCCAGGGATTCAAGATAGGCAATCCCCAGACGTTTAATCGTTATGCCTATGCCAATAATAATCCCTATAAGTATGTGGATCCGGATGGGGAGGCGGCATTATTACTGCTCTATGCAAATACACGCGGTGTGTCTCTTGATCAAGCTGTACGAATGAACGCACCGGGAACTCAAGCATTAGGAGTTGGATTAACGGTTTATGCTGGAGGCGCAACTCTGATTTATGGTGGAGGTTCAGGCGTCCTTGCAGCTAGGAGTGCAATCAGATTTGGCGGGGGATTATTTAGAAGAGGCATACGAAATGGAATCGACGACCTATTAAGGGCAGGACAGCAACTCGATCGAAATGGGCTTACAAAAGCTGGTCGAGCTCTACAAAAACATGGAGACAGGCAAGGAAGTGTCTTCCCTAAATCCACTGGCAGTGCTGCTGCAAGAAATCAACAAGGACAAGATATTTTGGAAGGCATATTAAAGAGCGGCCGTCAAACATCTAAACCCAACCGCTTTGGAGGTAAAGATATTTTTGATAACAATACTGGCAGAGGCGTTAGATTCAAAGGCGATGGCAGCATGGATGCATTTTTGGAGCCATAATGAACGAATCAGACTTTGAAATTTTATTAGTTAGTGCTAGCGATTATGAAAAACTAACTGTTGAGATATTTTATAAAGGAAAATTCATAGCACTGCTAAATCAAGATGAAGGAGTGGATAATCTAAAAATAGAGTTATCTGGTGAGAATGTTGATGAAGATATGGTATTGAGGAAAATTGATCTTGATGTCTTTTTGACAGGCGTGGAATTAGCCAAACAAAAAATAATAAAAGGGGTCTAATAAAAAATGTCGACGACAAATAAGTCTCATTCTCATTGATCATCCCAGGAATACTAACTAAACATCAGCAGTAAGTTATCCAGGGAACGGGTAATAGCCAATGCAAAAAGGAGTTTGCAATGCCAAGAAAACAACGTGTGTACCTGGCGGAGGTTCCCGCCCATGTCATTTAAATAGGTAATAATCGCCAGGCTGAATAAAAGGGAATAAAAGGGGTCGGTGACAAATAAGTCTCATTATCATTAATCAACATAAGTAACTCATTCACCAAGGAAAAAACATGCTCACATCAAAAC
>QIGL01000043.1 GCA_003228915.1 Acidiferrobacteraceae bacterium | reverse complement strand
CTTGGGCATCCATGCCCGGCGCACGACTGCAGGGATGCAGGAGGTAGAGCGACTCAGGAGACAAAGCCGAGGCGCAGTTGCCGAGAGATCTAAACCACGGAACTTCAATAGTATCAGGAAATTACAAGATTCCTCCGCTTCGGTCGGAATGACAAGCATATGTTGATCAGAGCTTTCTTAATTATATCGTGGGCCGAATTACTGGCACGAACTGTGCAAGGCATATCACTATAGATAGACAACTTATCCGACATTGTTGTTTTTTCTTAAGTCATCTCCTCCTGTAACAAGGATTTTTGGCGCCTCCCCCGGGGCGCCACTTTTTTTATTCTCCGCTATAACTACAAGCTGCGGTACATGTCTCGTTTACTTTAATCCTTGATAACAGGGGCAAACCTGGTTGCAGTCGACACCATATCCATTTGGCCAGATTTTCACTGGTAGGGTTTTCCAGTCCTGCGACTTCATTCAGGTAATGATGATCTAATTGCTCATACAGGGGTTTAAAGGCCGCACTGAGATCAGCAAAATCCATTATCCAGCCAGTTTCCTCACCCACCGGGCCACTGACAAATATTTCAATACGAAAGGAGTGCCCGTGCAAACGCCGACACTTGTGGCCTTCCGGTACATTGGGTAAATGATGGGCCGCTTCGATGTAAAATTTTTTACTGATTTCCATGGGGTTGTATTCTAGCATAGAGATTCCTGTCACCTTACAACATGGTTACAATAGGTCTTCGCAAATAACCCATACCTGATAAAAATGAATCCAAACAAAAAATGGCCCGCAATTATTGAGCCTGAATTCCTGGCCGAGAATCTTGATCAGCAGGATTTAATTATTATTGATTTATGCAAACAGGATATTTATAGCCAGTCCCACGTACCTGGCGCCATCCATCTTGAGTATGGCGAAATTCTTGCCCACCAGAAACCAACCATGGGCCTGTTGCCCGACGCAGATACTTTATCAAAAATCATGTCGAAGATTGGTTTAAGCAATGAAAAGAAAGTCATCGCCTACGATGATGAGGGTGGTGGCAAAGCCGGCCGTTTTTTGTGGACCCTGGATGTGCTGGGTTTTCACAATCACTGCCTGCTTAATGGCGGTCTCCATGCCTGGACTGCCAGCCAACTGCCGGTTGAATCCGGTGGCATTAAGCCGCCTGCAACCAGTGACTACCATGCCAAAATAAGCCGGGATCATGTCAGTGCAGACAGGGAATATATCGAGTCCCGGTTAGGTAAAAAACAGGTCTGTTTGCTCGATACCCGGTCACCTGAGGAATTCAGTGGCGTTAAGAACTTTGCCGCCCGGCCGGGTCATATTCCAGGGGCAATCAATTACAACTGGCTCGAGGCCATGGACCAGAACAATGCCCTGCGGCTGAAACCGGCATCAGAACTTGAGCAAACCCTCGCGTCCCTGGGCGTTACCAAAGAAAAAGATATTATATGTTATTGCCAAACCCATCATCGATCTTCTTTTATCTACATTGTGCTCAAACACCTGGGTTATGAAAACGTACGGGGTTACCCGGGGGCCTGGTCAGAATGGGGTAATTTGCCTGATACGCCGGTTGAGTTGTGAGCTTCAGGCCGCATTCGGCGAGCCCTGTCCAGGCTATAGATGGGCTTTGACTACCCTTATAAAGCCCACATTTCCTGTTAATATTGCGAAAAATCACCCTGTTAACCCCTGCCAACATCCTTGGGCACGATCATTGCATAATTTAGGTTAAATAATGCCATATGGGGGATTCATCGGTTATGACCGATGCCGAAAAAACAGGAATACCAGAGAATACGCTTACGACTTACCAGGCCCAGGCCTGCCAGGCCGTGCGTGCGTGGTCAGTTTATATTACATTTTACGCCGTTGCGGTGATACTGGTTGTCGTAACTTTTCGCAGCGATCAAAATGGAATTCAAAACCTTCTCCTTGAGCTGGCCAAAGATCCGGCAGTATGGGGTTTGGTATTAATGCCGCCGTTGTTCATGATGTTTTTAAGGTGGTCAGCACTGGAACTGGTCACCCAGCTACTTGGTGCAAAAACTGATGCTAAATCTGAATCCGAAATTGATTCCGGGCTCGACCAACCTTCAATCGAACAGGCCATATTTGAGGATGCTGATTCGTTAACAGATGCTGGGGCAATGATAGACACCGACCTACTGGCGGAGCCAGTCGCAAGCCGTGAATCTTTTGATCTTTATTCCTTGCTCCAGAATATGGTTAATGACCGCAGCACCGTCGCCCGGGAAAAAGGCATTCAATTTTCTCTTGAGATTCGCGACGATGTGCCCGTCAGGTTTGCCGGCCAACCAACGGTACTGGCAAACGTACTCAATGAATTACTGGATTGCGCCCTGAAACATGCCGGGCCCTGTGAAATCTATGTCAGCGCCAAAGTACTGGAGCAGGCCCACGGAAAAATGCTGTTGCGTTTTGAAGTCGGCGATTCCGGTACCGGGGATGGTATTTCCCGGGAGCATTTACATCATTGCCGTGAGTTACTGGCGCCAGTGAGCGGACAAATCAGCGAACACCATAAAGAAGGTCAGGGTCATACCGTTTGGTTTACGATTATGCTGCGAAAAGAACATAATAAGACGGCAGCGGCCTGAGCAAACTCACTTTTGTCTGTCTAAAAATTTTTTAATCCTGGCAACACCGGTTTCCAGGTTCTCTATTGTGTTGGCATAGGAGAATCGAACATGGTCGCTGGCGCCAAAAGTACCAAAGTCTTTTCCCGGTGTCACCGCAACCCCTGCCTCCTCGAGTAAGCTCGTACAAAACTGTTCACTGTTATTGGTAAAATTACTGGCATCGCAATAAACGTAAAAAGCACCGTCTGGCAATACTGGCACCTTAAACCCCAACTGCTCGAGGGCGGGACATAAATAATCTCGTCTTAACCGAAACTGATCTCGTCGCGAACCCAGCTCTGCCTGGACATCGTCTGTAAATGCGGCCAATGCCGCATATTGGGCAACGGTAGGAGCGGCCAGAAAAAAATTCTGGGCCAGTCTTTCGATGGCCGGCAATGTTTGCTCTGGCGCCACCAGCCAGCCGAGACGCCAACCGGTCATACCGTAGTATTTTGAAAAACTATTAATAACAAAAACATCGCAATCCAGTGCCAAAGCGCTGTCCGGCGCGCTCATGGGTTCAGCCTCATAGGTAAGGCCATGGTAAATCTCGTCCACAATCAGGATCCCGCCTCGCGTTTTGACCACAGTGGCAATCGCCCTGAGTTCCTGGTCGGGGATGAGTGTGCCAGCAGGATTTGATGGGCTGGCCAGTAATACGGCGACGGTTTTTGAGGTCCAGTTAGCTTCGATCATTGCAGCGGTTAACTGGTAAGCGCTGGCGGCATTAACCGGCACCGATACGGCCTTGCCCTCGAACAAACGAACAAAATGTCGATTACACGGGTAAGTGGGATCGCTCATAATCACTTCATCACCGGGATTTATGAGGACACTGCAAACCAGTTGCAAGGCACCACTGGCACCCGGGGTCACCACGACCCTGGAGGCAGACAATGGTTGCGGGAGTTCGTGATTGTCATAGCTTGTGGCGATAAGCTCACGCAACGCAGGCAATCCCAGGGCGGGGGTATACTTGGTTTTGCCCGCTTCGAGGGCCTTGATCCCGGCTTCGACAATGCCCGGGGCCGTGGGAAAATCGGGCTCACCTATCTCCATGTGAATAATTGATTTGCCTTCTGCCTCGAGCTGTTTTGCCCGGGCCAGCAATGCCATCACGTGAAATGGCTCAATATCCTGAAGTCGGTCGGCAATCCGACTCACGAACGGCCTTGATAGAGATGCTGCAATAACGACAAATCCAGGTAATTGGCGCCATTGACGGTTGTTTTTGAGAGCATTGAAAAAGGCTGGCCGGGCTCGCCCATTTGATCCAGGACAATGGCTGCGCCATCAAAGTCATGGTCTTTGGTATATCCATTGACGGTAATGACGGTTGCCAGCCCGGCGCCCAACGACGACTTGATGCCATTTTCAGAGTCCTCAAAGGCCAGGCAATTGGCTGGCTGTATAGCCATTTGTTTAAGCACGTAGTCATAAATATCAGCGGCAGGCTTTTTGGCTGCGACAACATCACCGGCACCGATGACCTCAAACCAGGATTCCGCCTCAGGGGCGATGGCGTTGCGTAATAAAGCGCTGACATTGGCCGGTGTGGTGGTGGTGGCGATAGCCAGTCGCAGGCCTGCAGCGCGCGCTTCCTGAAGCAAGCGCAATACACCTGGTCTTAATGGAATCCGGCCCTGATCAAGTAAATCAGTGTAATAGCGGGTTTTACTGGCATGAAGCTGGACGACCATTTCGCCAAAATCTGCTGTTTTTTGATAATCCGGCCGAAACTCGTCTATATAGTATTTCATGCGCTCCTTACCGCCAGTGACCATCAGCAATTTGCCATAAAGTACCTCATCCCAATGCCAATCCAGTCCAGCCGCTGAAAAGGCCGCGTTAAACGCGACCCGGTGGCCATCCTTCTCAGTATCTGCCAGGGTGCCATCAACATCGAAAATTAATGATTCTAAAGACATTATTTTCCTTTATTTTATAGTGCTATTTAATCGGTTTATCTACCAGCAAAGCACTTGTTGCGCGAGCCTAAGCTTTCTCGTATAGTTGCGCGCTTCATTTCGGGTCACCAACCCAATTTATACTGATTATCAAGAATGCGCAGGAGTTTATAACATGCCGGCAAAAAAACAGAAGGAACAGGCTCCGGTTCTGATCCACGGCCTTAAGCCTTATGTAGAAAAAAAGGGCGAAAAGTTCATGGGCAAGAAGCAGCAAAAGCATTTCAGGGCCGTGCTTGAAGCATGGAAAAGTGAACTAAATTCCGAGATAAGCAAAACCGTCACCGAGCTTCGGGAAGAACATGAGAATCACCCGGATCCCAATGATCGCGCCAGCCAGGAGACTGACATGTCTTTGGAGCTACGCAGCCGGGATCGTGAAGGTAAGCTAATCAAAAAAATTGAAGAAGCAATAAACCGTATAGACAGTGGCGAATATGGGTATTGTGAGACCTGTGGTGTGGATATTGGTGTTCAGCGCCTGGAAGCCCGCCCGACCGCTGATCAATGTATTGATTGCAAAACACTATCTGAAATACGCGAAAGACAAATGAGCTAAAACGGATTTTAGTACCAGAACCATGTGAAAAGCGTCGATTTAGTCGGCGCTTTTTTTATTACCATCAAGGTCATTCCTGGCGGTCAGGATCCAGTCTTTGATTTTGGAGGCAAATCTGGCGTCAAAATGCCTGTATTATATTATGGATTCCCGTTTCCACGGGAATGACATATAGAGCCCCCGGATAGTTTTGACTAGACAGTTCTTCTGATATTGTCATTCTGGCCAGATGTGACAAAATGAATCGGCATCGCACGAACAATTTAATAATTTGTTGTGCGCCTGGTATTTAAATAACAAACACAGGGGCTTCTTTTGTCTACTCTCCTCATTAGAAACGCACGTATCGCAAATTCTGACGGCAGCCTTGCTGATGGTGATGTTTATTGTGTTGATCATCGCATTGAAAAGGTTGCAGCCAGTATCGATAAAAATGCCACATCCGAAATTGACGCCAATGGCCTGACTTTGTTGCCCGGCGCCATTGACCCACAGGTACATTTTCGGGAACCGGGTAATGAGCACAAGGAAGACCTGGGCACAGGCTCAAGGGCTGCGGTTCGGGGTGGCGTCACCAGTTTCCTGGAAATGCCCAACACCTCGCCCAGCACCACTAACCAGGCCGCCCTTGATGAAAAACTGGCCCGCGCAGCCACTAAATGTGTGGCCAACTATGGATTTTTTATAGGCGCCACCCCGAATAACCTGGAAGACCTGAATACAGTTAGCCCGGCCTGTGGCATTAAAATTTTCATGGGTTCCAGTACCGGTAGTTTGCTGGTGAACGAAGAAAAAGATCTTGATCGTATTTTTGGCAACGGTAATCGTCTTATCGCGGTCCATGCCGAAAATGAGGCCAGGATTAACGCGCGCAAAGCCGAGTTTGCGGGACGAACTGATCCCGCAGCACATTCAGAAATTCGTGATAACGAATGCGCAAGGCTAGCCACCGAGCTGGCACTCAAGTTATCAAAAAAATATCAACGACGGCTGCACATTTTGCACTTGTCCACCCGGGAAGAAGTGGCCATGTTACGCGCTGATAAACCGGACTGGGTAACGGCAGAAGTCATTCCCAATCACTTGTTGCTCAATATTGCTGATTACGAAAAACAGGGCGCCTTTGTCCAGATGAATCCCCCTATCAGGCAGGCAGAAGATAACGAGGCGCTTTGGTCTGGCTTGCATGACAATATTATAGATATCATTGCCACAGATCATGCGCCCCACACGTTTGAAGAAAAAAAATTACCCTACCCAAACACCCCGTCAGGCATGCCTGGCGTCGAAACCTCCCTGCCCCTGCTGCTGACAGAAATGAAAGCAGGCCGCTGCACCCTGGCCGAGGTCCTCAAGTGGATGTGTTACGGGCCGGCCCAGTGTTATCGCATTCCCAATAAGGGCAAGATACTGGAAGGCTGGGATGCCGACCTGGCGCTGGTAGACCTTGAGACGAGCCGCCCGGTTCTCAACGAAGAAGTGTTTACGAAATCTGGCTGGTCAGCCTATGCCGGACGTGAACTGACCGGTTGGCCACAGTACACCGTCGTTGGCGGTCAGGTTGTCTTCAGTAAAGGCAAAATAATTGAGGGCGTACTTGGTCGGCCACTCAGTTATAACGCAAATTAATTGCCAATCCTGCTTTGCACGACGTCTGATTGTGGGCTATGTTTTGATTGGTTAGTTAGTAACATCGTCGACAGACTCAAAGACGCTACTGCTGCTACCCGGGAGAAGAATTATCAATCAACAGGCGTGCCCTTAAAATAAGAACCGGATAAATGCCAGAAGAATATACTCAGCAAGAACATATTCAGCCAACTGAAAAAATCCGCACCCTGGTAGTGGATGACTCCCGTGTGATTCGCAAGGCCATTAGCACCATCCTAAAAAATGAAGCAGAAATTGTTGATGCAATAGATGGCGAAGATGGCTGGAACAAGCTACTGCAAAATGATGACATACAAGTGTTGATCACCGATATCGATATGCCGATACTGGACGGTTATCAACTGATATGCCGCATTCGCGCCCATGATGATGAACGTATTAAAGACATGCCGATTATTACTGTTACCGGCGCCGAAGATGAAGAAACCCGAACCCGCGCTTTTGCCTGTGGTGCCACTGATTTTATTACCAAACCGATCGACAAAGTCCAGCTCAAGGCCAGAGTTCGGGCTCATGCCAGGCTCGAAGAAACCACCAGGCAACTGGAAGAAACCACCGTCGCCCTGGAAGAAGAAGCAACAACAGATCCCTTAACCGGATTAACAAGCCGTCGTTATTTTGGTCAGCATGGTGAACAAGACATAGCCTATGCGGGCCGCCACAAGTCAGAATTATCGCTTTTACGGGTAGACATTGATCATTTTAAAAAAATTTACCGGGAGCATGGTGATGACCTGGCTGATGCAATGATTAAGTGGATAGCCGCTGCGCTATCGAAGACGGCACGAACTGAAGACACGGTTGCCCGCATTGGTGGCGCTGAATTTGCTATTCTGGCGCCCGCCACTGGCAGGGATAATGCCAGTGTGCTGGGAAATCGCCTGCTTGCTGCGGTAAATAAAAAACCATTTAAAAGTGGAAACACTTCTGTAAAACTCTCCATCTGTGTTGGCATCGCAACCCTGGAGTTTGCCGGTGAGAATGCTGATGGCGGAACTTTTGATAGTTTTCTACAAAAATCTAACAAGCATCTCACTTTTGCCAAAGCCGAAGGTGGCAATACCGTCATGGCTGCCACAAGGACAGAGTCAATGGTTGACCAGGAAGAAGTGACCCTGGGCGAAGCAGCGCCGCTTGCTGAACCAGAAATAAACGCCAAAGAAATTATCTCGGAAGCCGCCCGGGCGTTCTCGGAAAAATCCATTGAAGATCTCGAAAAAGAAATTTCCTATGAAGCCGCGGCCAAGGATGTAGACTCCCCAACAGAAGAACATGCCATTGCAGCTAGTGATATAGATATGAATAACGCGTTAGCTTTACTCGCGAATGGTGAGACTGAAAAAATTAAGGCTGATCTTCCCGACCTGGTAGCCCGTATTTTGCCCTTACTTGAGTTCTCTGACAAAAGCCTGAAACTCGGAATTAGTCATTACATTAAAAGAATTAAAGAAAGCCTGAGCAATAACCTGAAAAAATAAACTACAAAAAAAATAAGAAAAGTAATTATTCAAGTATAATAATCATCCCTACAACCGGTACTCCAATTATGGCTCCTAAAAAGGTCATTGGGCGTTTTGCACCCTCCCCAACCGGACCACTTCATTTTGGTTCGCTTATAGCTGCACTTGGCAGTTACCTCGATGCCAGGTCGCGTGGTGGCCAATGGCTTGTACGCATGGAAGACATAGACCCGCCCCGGGAACAACCGGGTGCTGGCGATGAAATATTAAAAACTCTTGAGGCTTTCGGGCTTGAGTGGGATGGACCGGTCATATATCAAAGTCAGCGCCTTGGCATTTACCATGATGCTGTCACTGATTTACTCAAAAATAAACTGGCCTACTATTGCACTTGTTCAAGAAGGGATATTGCAAAATTAGCAGACGGAAAATCAGGCGCGCGCTATCCTGGCACCTGCCGCGGACATAATCGGCCACGGGAAAATGCATCTGTTCGCATACTGACTAATAACAATGGAATCTCTTTGCTTGATCGCTTGCAAGGAGAATTCCACTGGGATCTTGAATGCGAATTTGGTGATTTTGTTATAAAAAGAAAAGACCAGCTTTTCGCCTATCACCTGGCAGTGGTTATTGATGATGCCGAGCAAGGCGTTACTGATATTATCAGGGGTGTGGACCTGCTAAATTCCACGCCGCATCACTTGTATTTACAACAAGTCCTCGACCTGGCCACACCGAGCTATCTTCATTTGCCGATGGCAATCGATAAAACAGGAGCCAAGCTCAGCAAACAGAGCCACGCTAAACCAGTAACTATCAACAACGTCATACCAGAACTGCAAGCTGCATTAACGTTTCTTAATCAAGCACTGCCACCTGAGCATGCCCATTGTAACAAGTATGAATTACTGGTTTGGGCTATCAAACACTGGGATCCGGAGAATATTCCGGTAACAACAAAAATTGTCGTTAATTAATTCCAGGCTGATACTCTTTATTTTAGCCTCTTTAGCATCTGTTGCAGTGGCAAGGGTGGACAAAACACATAACCCTGAATACAGTCACAGCCACATCGTTTCAGGAATTTTATATGCGCCTCCGTTTCAGCCCCTTCAGCTACGACATTTAAATGTAATGCACGGCCTAATGCGATAATTGCTTCCACCAGTATTGCATCCTCAGGATTTTCGATCATGTCATGAATGAAAGTCTGGTCTATTTTTAGCGTATCTATGGGAAAACGTTTTAGATAACTCAAAGATGAATAGCCAGTACCAAAATCATCAATAGAAAATCTGACTCCCATTTCGCTTAAATCTTCCAATGTCTTGACGGTTGCAACCACATTCTGCATCAGGACAGTTTCAGTAATCTCAAGTTCCAGCAACGATGGCTTTAAACCGGTTTCTCTCAGAATATTCGTAATAATCTGAGTAAAGTCTGGCTCATTAAATTGACGGCTTGAAATATTGACAGCAACTCGTACGGGTTTTAGCTCAGTTTGATTCCACGCTTGTACCTCGGAGCAGGCTGTCCTCAATACCCACTCCCCGACTGGCGCTATCAAACCTGTATCTTCCAGCAAAGGAATAAAGTCCGCAGGCATAATCAGTCCCAAATCCGGGTGCTGCCAACGTAATAATGCTTCCACACCCACTATTTTACCGGTTTGTAAATCAAATTGCGGCTGATAATGCAGAAGAAATTCTTCGCGCTCCAGGGCATGTCTGAGACTGGTTTCAAGACTTAAACGTTCAAAAGTCCTGACACTCATATCTGATGAATAAAACTGGTAAGTATTCCTTCCCAGGTCTTTGGACCTGTACATTGCGATATCAGCATGTTTGAGCAAAGTTTGTGTATCCTCACCATCAATCGGAAACAGGCTAATACCAATACTGGTAGTAATAAAAAACTCGCGATCATCCAGCATGAACGATTGCGCCAGGGCATCCAGTATTTTTCTGGCTGTTGGTGCCACATCATCGGCAGTTTCGATATCTTCAAGCACGACCGCAAATTCATCACCACCCAACCGCGCGACAGTGTCGCCATCGCGGACACAACTCGCAAGTCGTTCAGCCAGGG
The DNA here is from genome assembly GCA_003228915.1 of Acidiferrobacteraceae bacterium. Taxonomy (GTDB): domain Bacteria; phylum Pseudomonadota; class Gammaproteobacteria; order Acidiferrobacterales; family SZUA-150; genus SZUA-150. The sequence goes on along the minus strand of QIGL01000043.1, from coordinate 14,086 downwards.
ACTGCAGGGCACGATCACCAAAATCGTGTCCGAGTGTATCGTTGATTAATTTGAATCGGTCCAGGTCTAAAAAAAGTACGGCGGCTGCATGTTTGTGCCTGCGTGCTCGTGCTATCGATTGATTGAGGCGATCAGCAAACAATACCCTGTTTGGCAATGATGTTAAGGCATCATGGTGTGCCAGGAATTGTAAACGCTCTTCTGCTTGTATCCTTTTTGTGATGTCCTGGATAATCGTAACAAATACTGGTGGTGTCTCATATCGTGAGAGCTGCAAACGCACTTCTACAGGATAGATAGTGCCGTTTTTTCGTATATGACGGGTCTGAAAAATAATTTCTTCTTGCTCCCCCTTAAGTAGCGGCTGTATCAATTCCTTAAATGATTCTTTTGTATAGTCCGGCTTCAGGTCCGCCGGTGTTAATCGTTCCATCTCCTGCATGGTATAACCAAGATTCTGGAGAGCACCCTTATTGACAAGGGTAAAATACATATTTTCGACATCAAAGATGTAAATCTCATTGGAAGAATTATCGAGAATGCGGCCAAAACGACTACTTAAATCCTCCGCTGATTTTATCTGGCTGACATCACGGGTCGTTCCCTCGATACCGATAATTGTTCCCTGCTCATCCTTGAGATATTGCGCATTCGTCGATACCCAGACCACTGAACCATCCTTATGCCGAAGTTGGGTCTCATAGTTCTGCAGCTTGCCACCCGCTTCCTCCAGTGCTGTAAGGAATTTTTCCCGTCCTTCTGGCTCCACGTACAGATCTGCCAACTTTGTATTTTTTATCTCTTTGGGTGTATACCCCAGTATTTTTTCGATTGACGGTGATGTCCGTACAACGTGGCCTCTATTATCAGCTCTATAATAAGCATCCTGCATTGCATTCAGAATGGCGCTAAGCTCTCTTTCCGAACTTCGTAGTGCTTCCTCGGTCTGTTTACGCTCGGTAATGTCCTGGGCCTGGGTTACAAAGTATATTGGCTCGCCACGTTCATCGTAGAGCAAGGTAGTGCTCAGCATTACCCACACCGTTTGCCCCTGCTTGTGAACGTATCGTTTCTCGTACCATGCATTTTCAGTCTCGCCGGACAGCAGCTGACGTCTTTTGTTGCGGCTGAGCTGAATGTCGTCCGGATGGGTGACATCAGAAAAAGACATAGATAGCATTTCCGCCTCAGAATAACCCAGCAACTGGCACAGGGAATGATTAACTTTGTTGAATTGCCCATCCAGCCCAAAAATGCATATGCCCAGTGCAGCATTCTCAAAGGCCTGTCGGAATTTATTCTCGCTCTCCCTTAATGCGTCATTCGCCCGTTTACGTTCGGTGATATCCGTAATAATACCTAAAATTGATTCTTTGCCCTGAAATTCAATCAGTCGTGTTGCCTGGATAACACTAAGCTCCCTGTGATCCCTGGTAATAATTTTATATTCGTAAGGGGCAATTTCCTTACCCTGCTTGTGAAGTTGAAATTTTTTCTTGATCAGCGCTATAGATTCTGGTGTAACTAGCTTTAAAAAATCAAAATCCTCGGCATAAAACGCTTCTCTTTTATAACCAAGTTGTTGTTCACAGGCTTTATTGGCATAAACAATACGACCTTGAGTGTTAATAAAAATCATGTTGGGTGATTCTTCGGCTAATGCCCTGAAGCTTGCCTCCGATTGCGCCAGTTCCGCCTCTGCCTGTTTGTGTTTAGTTAAGTCACGCACAAAGGCACTGAATGTCCAGGTATCGCCCGCTTGCAAGGGTGCTACTGTGAGTTCGATCGGAAATTCCTTACCTTCACGGTTCAGCGCGGTCAGTTCAGTTCGCCGGTGAGCAATTGTCCCCACCCCTGTTGCCATAAGCCTTTTCACGCCCTGCTGGTGCGCCTGTCGATAACGCTCTGGAATGATTGTTTCCATCAGGGTAAGGCCAATAACCTCCGCAGACTTCCAGCCAAAGATGGCTTCAGCCTCCGGGTTCCACTCACTGATAACACTATTGTCATCAACAACAATAATCGCATCAAGGGCGGACTCAATGACCATGCGAATACGCGCATCTTTGTCGTGCAATGCATGCTCAACTTGCTTGCGCTCGGTAATATCCTGGAACATTGCGAAAAAACCAATAATGGTTCCATTGACATCTTGTACCTGGGTGCCCTGGGTTTCACTCCAGAATACGCTGCCATCTTTACGCCGATACCTGATTTCATAGGGTTGTGTACTGGCGCCCGAACCGGTGTGATAACGATGACGACCCTGGGCTTGAAAATCTTTTTTATCTGCGTAGAACATTTCTGTGGTGTGACCGACAAGTTCTTCATCACTGTATCCGAATAATGCCTTTAATGCCGGATTGGTCATCACAATGTTTCGTTTGGTATCTGCAAATACTAACCCGATCGGGATTGAATTAAACATGGCCTCAAATTCGGCCTTGCTACGGGTCAGTGCCTCAATGATTTGTTTCTGGTCAGAGACATTAAACATGTGTCCACGCAGTGAAACACGGTCAGACTCGTTTCGTACAATCAGGATACAATCCCGAACCCAGACCACCCTGCCATCAGCTGCGATCATACGATATTCAATATCATGGTCTTCATCGTGTGAAGTAGCTTCCTGGCAGAGCCTGGATACCCATTCACGATCATCTGGATGTAGATTGTTGTTCCAGAAATTTTCCTGGTACCAGTGCTCAATCGGGTAACCCAGCAACTGGACTGCCTGGGGGCCAACATGAGTGAAACACCTGGTTGCCAGGTCAAATTCCCACGGCACGGTACCGCCAGAATCAGCCAGCCGTCTCATTAACCCTTCGCCCTCATCGGTTAATTTTCTGGTCTGCAGGTGTTTGATAGTGCTTTTAATAGGCATATCCAGGTCCCTGGCAGCTTGGTTACGTGGACGCGACAGTTTGTTTGATTCTTAAGCTGCAAAGTGAAATGAAGAACTACCATGTATTAAATAGTGTTTGGAAATATACATCAATACCTTTTTCAACTCTATCACTGAAAAAGTATAGAACGTATTTCAGTAGAAGCTTATAAAAAAAATTTTGAGTCCATTTGCTAACTAAATGTAACTCATAATAGGGAATTCAGTTAGACTACGGTACTGCTTTCCGCCACATGGTGGTAAATGAGTACTGACATCAGCATCTTGTTTAGCAACAACTTGCTGGCACCAGCCAGATATTCCCGGTGACAAGACCCTGCTACAGGCATGTGTAGGAAAGCGCTAGTATACTGCTCTTGTTAATAACTCATTGTATTCAATACAATAATATTATGAGCACCTCAATCTCCCGGGGCGGGCGGGCTAGCGCTTGTGATCATATCTTGTTCACGGTAAGTTTATTTGCTCGAAACTCCTGCCAAATAAAAAACAGACCAGAATAATTATTAAATAAGGGCCCATCATGTCAGACCATAAAATTGAATCCATACTCACAGAAGACCGTTTATTCCCGCCCAGCGATGATTTTCGTCAACACGCCAATATCAAAAGTCGTGCCGACTACGACAAATTACGGACAGAGGCCGAACAAGACCACGAGGGTTTTTGGGCAAAACTGGCCCATACAGAAATTAGCTGGTCTAAAGATTTCACAAAAACACTGGATGAGTCGAAAGCACCCCATTATTCATGGTTCACAGATGGCGAGCTGAATGTTTCCTACAATTGCATTGACCGTCACCTGGAAAAAAACGGCGACAAGATTGCGATTATTTTTGAAGGCGAAAAAGGTGACACACGAAATATCACTTTCAAGGAGCTGCACAAGGAAGTTTGCCTTTTCGCCAATGCCCTAAAGGCCAAGGGAATCAAAAAAGGTGACCGTATTGTCATTTACATGCCAATGACCCCTGAAGCCGTGATTGCCATGCAGGGTTGTGCCCGAATTGGCGCCATCCACTCGGTGGTGTTCGGCGGTTTTTCTGCTGAATCCCTGAAGGACAGAATTGAAGACGCCACTTGTAAAGCAGTTATAACTGCCGATGGTGGCACCCGCGGCGGCAAGGTTATTAAATTAAAAGCCGCATGTGACGAAGCATTGGCAAAGGGCTGTGCCAGCATAGAAACAGTTTTTGTTTTTAAACGTGCCGGAAATAATGTAGCCATGAAAGATGGTCGTGATGCCTGGGTCCATGACCTCACCGCTGGGTTATCAGAAGAATGTGAGCCGGAATGGGTGAATGCGGAACATCCCTTGTTCCTTTTATATACCTCTGGCTCAACGGGCAAACCAAAAGGCATCCAGCATTCCTCCGCGGGTTACCTGATCAACTGCATCATGACCATGAAATGGGTTTTTGATATAAAAGAGGACGATATTTTCTGGTGTACGGCGGATGTGGGTTGGATCACGGGGCACTCTTACGTCGCATACGGCCCCCTGGCTAACGGCACCACCACGGTCATCTATGAAGGCGCGCCCACGGTTCCTGATGCCGGCCGTTTCTGGGATTTAGTTGAGCGCCACAAGATTTCTATTTTTTACACGGCGCCAACGGCGATTCGTGCCCTGATGAGGCTAGGTGAAGATTTTCCCAATCGCCATGACTTGTCATCTCTGCGACTCTTAGGCACCGTGGGTGAGCCCATAAATCCCGAGGCCTGGATTTGGTACAACAAGGTCATTGGCAAAGAGAAATGTCCTATTGTTGATACCTGGTGGCAAACCGAAACCGGCGCCCATATCATTTCACCGGTACCGGGCGCCATCGATACCAAACCAGGATCGTGCACCCTGCCTTTGCCCGGCATTGCCGTTGATGTTGTGGACGAAGCCGGCGAGTCAATTACCGAACCGGATCGCGGTGGTTACCTGGTGATATCCAAACCCTGGCCTTCTATGTTGCGCACGATATGGGGCGACGAGCAACGTTACGTCGATACCTATTGGGGTAAATTTAATAATCGTTTATATGTAGCTGGTGATAGTTGCCGCCGGGACAAGGACGGTTACTTCTGGATCATGGGTCGTATTGATGATGTATTGAATGTCTCAGGCCATCGACTTGGCACCATGGAAGTGGAATCAGCGCTGGTTGCTCACGAGCGCGTGGTTGAGTCAGCCGTTGTTGGCCGGCCAGATGACATTAAGGGCGAAGCAATATTTGCCTTTGTTGTAATTAAAGGTGAACGACCCACGGGTGCTGATGCAGATGCGCTTGTTGCCGACTTAAGGAAATGGGTAACTAAAGAAATTGGCGCTATCGCCAAGCCAGACGACATTCGCTTCACTGATAACCTGCCTAAAACACGATCCGGTAAAATTATGCGCCGGTTGCTGCGTTCAATTGCCCGGGGCGAGGAAATCACCCAGGACATCTCTACACTGGAGAACGAGGAAATCGTGAAACAGCTCCAGGGTAAATTCTGATTTAACAAATGCAAGTGATAAACGAAAGCTTCACGGCACCGGGCTGGTGTAACAACTCCCATTGCCAGACTATCTGGCCACTACTGGCACGTAAAAAACTTACTATACCGTGGCAACGACAGCGACTGGAGTTGCCTGACGGTGATTTTTTAGACCTGGACTGGCGGGGCCAGCCAGCTGGCACCAACCCGGTGGTACTGGTGCTCCATGGACTGGAAGGTTCATCGCATTCCCATTATGCCCGCGCTATGGGCCAGGCCCTGCCCCGGCATAATTTCCGTGTTGTTGTGATGAATTTTCGTGGCTGTAGCGGCAGCCATAATCGTTTGACACGCAGTTATCACTCGGGTGAAACCGGGGATATAGCCTATGTTGTAAATAATATAAAACAAACTAATCCTGGCGCGCCCCTTTTTGTTATCGGCTTTTCTCTTGGTGGCAATGTTTTATTAAAGTGGCTTGGCGAACAAAAAGCCGCGGCCCCAATTACAGCTGCAGTTGCTGTTTCAGTGCCTTTTGATTTGGGTGTGGCTGCGGACAGAATGACCCAGGGCCTCTCCAGGATATATCAAAAATATTTTTTATCCAGCCTGATACCCAAGATAATTAATAAAAACAAGCTAATAAAACTTCCTGTTGATATTGAAAAAGTCAGGGGTGCAAAAACATTAAGAGAATATGATAATCACCTGACCGCACCTTTGCATGGATTTACAGATGCCCAGGATTATTATATTCGTTCAAGTTGCAAACAATTTCTGGACGATATCAGTATCCCGACTAAAATTATTCATGCCAGCGATGATCCTTTTATGACCACATCAATTATCCCAAAACAGAATCAAGTTTCAGATCATGTGAGCCTGAGTATCCAGCCTCATGGCGGCCATGTTGGGTTTCTGGGCAAACAGGGTTACTGGCTGGACCAGGCCGTTCCATCATTTTTTTCACGTTTCGTTTAGAGCCACTCTCGCCATTTTGGCCCACGACTAACCAGGGGAATCCAGGGTCCGACCTTTCAGTCATAACAAACAATTTCAAATGCTTATTATATTTCCTGGATTCCGGGTCAGGCCCGGAATGACGGGCCTTATGACTCCGCAGGGTAGTGGCTGTCCACCATTTAGCGTCGTTCATGCCGTGATGGTTGTGGTGGGCAATGCCCGCCCTAGAGCACCTGATTGTCATGCCGGATTTGATCCGTCATCCGGGGATTTAAGGCATTTGAACTTCTTTGTCGTCATTCTCGCGAAAACGGGAATCCAGGGTCTGACCTTTCAGTCATAATAAACAAGTTCAAATGCTTATTATATTTCCTGGATTCCCGTTGCCACGGGAATGACGGATGTGTGGCGTCAGGGATACAATAGGATTGTGTTGAACAATCCTTGCCCCATGGCCATCCGCAGGAACGACGGGGCGTGGGGCAGTGACCAACCTGGTACATCTGGAGGCCCGTTACATTTAACGATTAAGCGCCAATAAATCCATTGTCAGGGCGACACCACCATGGACAATGACGCCACCCATTATTGATCTGGTACGACGTGACACTTCACCCAGCACCAGGCCGGCGATAACAGCACCCGCCGCCTCCAGTACCGGTTTATGAAAATGAATCATGCCATAAGGAATGACTGCGACCCACACGGACAACCTGCCGAAATAACGCTCCAGGCCAATCACCAGGAATCCACGAAAAAAGAATTCCAGGGCAACGAATTGCAATAAATAGGAGACTTCCCATGTCAGAAATTCTGCCACTGATGCCTGGTAGGCACCGCGATAAAACGGGTAAACGCTTTGAAAATCAGCACGGGTTGAGGCGTAAACAACAAACGGCACTACCACTAAATACATGCCAATATAAAACGCCAAGTGTTTTCCCTTTACCCGGAAGAAAAATCCATAGTCTCTTGGTTTTTCCCGAAAGACAAAATAAATTATCAACATGGGAATAGGCACATAAATAACGATGGTCCAGAAGGCCCACCACAATTGCGGGTAAAGTCCATAATGCTCGTGGGCAAGGGCCGGGAACTGCCTGATAAAAAATTCCGTATTGGCATAATATTCCAGGGCCATCAGGCCGAGCGCCGTATAAACAAGAATTAACGCTGCTTGCCATTGTTCTGGAATCAATAATTCTTTTAGGCTGTATAATATTTTTTTACTATTTTTCTTGGCCAAACGTCTGCTCCGGCATGCAACTGCACCACCGCTCTGTCGTTCTCGCGAAAGCGGGAATCCAGGCATGTTGGGGCGTCGCCAAATCAATCACTTCTGGATACCCGCTTCCTCGGGTATGACACTCTCTTTGTTTTAGAAATTCAACCAGCAAAAAAGGGAACCGAAGTTCCCTTTTTTAAATAGATACTAAACTGGCATCAATCATTAAGCACTTTGGGTTTCATCTTCCAGCGCTTTCATGCTCAGGCGAATACGGCCCTGCTTGTCTACTTCCAGCACCTTGACCTTGATGTTATCGCCTTCCGTGAGTTTGTCGCTGACATTCTCGACTCGCTCATGAGAAATTTGTGAAATATGAACGAGACCATCGCGACCCGGCAGTATCGTTACAAAAGCACCAAAGTCCATGAGCTTGACGACCTTGCCTTCGTAGATCATGCCAACTTCAACATCGGCAGTGAGCTGTTCAATGCGACGTTTCGCCTCTTCGGCATTTGTGCCCAGGACGGAAGCAACATTTACTGTGCCATCATCGGTCAGGTCAATGGTTGTATTGGTCTCTTCACACAACGCTCTGATGGTTGCGCCGCCCTTACCGATGACATCACGAATCTTGTCTGGATTGATCTTGAAGGAAATAATACGCGGTGCAAAATCAGACATGGTGTCACGGGGTGCTGCAAGTGCTTTATTCATTACTTCCAGGATAGTCATACGACCTTCTTTTGCCTGGTCGAGTGCCACCTGCATAATTTCTTCATTTATGCCTTCGATCTTGATGTCCATTTGCAGTGCGGTAATACCTTCGCTGGTACCGGCAACCTTGAAGTCCATATCGCCAAGATGATCTTCGTCACCGAGGATATCGGTCAGGACTGCAAATTGATCTTCATCTTTAATCAGGCCCATGGCAACACCGGCTACCGGCGCTTTGATAGCGACACCGGCATCCATCATGGACAGGCTTGAACCGCAGACACTGGCCATGGAACTGGAACCGTTTGATTCTGTAATTTCAGATACCACACGAATGGAATAAGGGTACTCTTCCATATCCGGCATGACGCCGATGACACCACGTTTGGCCAGTCGACCATGTCCAATTTCGCGACGTTTCGGTGTACCCACACGACCGCACTCACCGACACTGTAAGGAGGAAAATTGTAGTGCAGCATAAATTTATCTTTACGCTCACCTTCAATGGCATCAATAATCTGGGCATCACGCTGGGTACCAAGCGTGGTCACAACCAGTGCCTGGGTCTCACCACGGGTAAATAAAGCCGAACCATGGGTACGTGGTAATACGCCAGTACGAATAGTGATTGGCCGAACTGTTCGGGTATCACGACCGTCAATACGGGGTTCGCCAGCCAGGATACGTCCACGGACAATTTTCTTTTCCATGCCTTTGAACAAATCCATTACCTTCATGCGTTCGTCATCTGATGCATCCTCGGCACAGACCTCAGACATTACCTTGTCTTTAGCGGCACCAACGGCATTTTGACGTTCCATTTTGTCGGCTATGCTGTAGGCCTTACCTAAATCTGCTTCTGCGATAGTGGCGATTTTGTCGGCAAGGGCGGTGTCTTTTTCTGGCGCCTGCCAATCCATCGGTGTCACACCGACTTCTTTGACCAGCTCGTTAATTGCCTGGATGGCAGTTTGCAGTTGCTGGTGTCCATACATCACCGAGCCCAGCATTACTTCTTCAGAAAGTATTTTAGCCTGAGACTCGACCATCAGCACGGCCTTTTCGGTACCGGCAACAACCAGGTCCAGATCTGAATTTTCGAGTTGTGAATAAGTTGGGTTTAAAATGTAATTGCCATCAACATAACCTACACGGGCAGCGCCAATAGGACCGTTAAACGGTGCGCCCGAGAGTGACATGGCGGCAGATACGCCAATCAGTGAAACAATATCCGGATCAATGTCCGGGTCAACTGACATGACCGTAATAATAACCTGTACTTCGTTGGTGTAACCTTTTGGGAACAAGGGTCGAACGGGTCGGTCAATCAAACGACAAGTCAGAATTTCTTTTTCAGAAGGACGACCTTCGCGCTTAAAAAAACCGCCTGGAATTTTTCCGGCGGCATATGTTTTTTCCTGGTAGTCCACTGTCAGCGGGAAAAAATCTCCGCCGCGCGATTCTTTGGATGCGACCACTGTTGCCAATACTACCGTATCGCCCATGCTGGCAATCACTGCCCCGCTTGCCTGTCTGGCTATTTCACCTGTTTCCAATGTGACAGTATGTTCACCATACTGAAATGATTTGCTTGCTTTGGCCAATGAACTGTACTCCGAAAGAAGTTTTTAAAAGATAGATTTTAAAATAGTTAAGTATAATGCCCGGCGCGTTGATTTTTTGACGCGCAGGAATATTCAGAAATAGTGTTACTTACGCAGACCGAGACGCTGGATCAGTGAGCGATAGCGATCGACACTTTCACCTCTGAGGTAATCCAGTAATTTGCGACGTTTGTTGACCATGCGTAACAATCCCATGCGCGAATGGTGGTCATGAATGTGCGCTTTAAAATGACCCGACAGGTCATTGATGTGGGCAGATAGCAATGCCACCTGCACTTCAGCAGAACCAGTGTCACCGGTGTGTTGCTGATAGTCTTTTACGATGCCAGCTTTATTTTCTGCTGTCAGGGCCATAATTTACCTCGTTACCTTTAAATATCTGATTGCTTATGTTTGCTATATAAGAGGCCGCGTATTCTAACCGCGAGTCCGCCGGGTCTCAACTAAAATATCCAACAATTTCAGTGTTTTTATGCCTGATTTCATGTTTTTTGACAGGTTTTTTGGTCTAAATACACCATTCGTTTTGGGGCTACCCGGCCATCGTCCAGAACCAGTCCCATTCCGAGAAAACGCTCGTCCTGGTCATTTAACCTGACCCAACCCGGCTGGCAGTCGTGTCGTACCGTCACAGGCTGTCCCTGTAGTAAATAATGAGTCGCCAGGGATGTCAGAGTAATGCCGGGGTAATGGCTGAGACCCTCATTCAGGGGCATGAGCAACGACTGTTTGTCCTCAGTCTGCTCCAGTTCGGTCATGGTGATGGCATCCTGGAGATTCAGGTCGCCCACGCCAAGGCGTCGTAGTTCCTGCACATGGGCGCCGCAACCCAGGCGCTGGCCCAGGTCATGGGCCAGGGTTCGCACATACGTGCCCTTGGTGCAGCGAATTTCCAGCTCGATCTCATCCTCAGCCAGCCATTTGGGCTCACTAATGTCGTGGATAGTGACCGGGCGTGGCGCCCGTTCGACCTCAATGCCTTTACGTGCCAGCTTATAAAGCGGCTGGCCATCAATCTTGACCGCTGAATACATGGGCGGAATCTGCTCAATATCTCCCAAGAATCCCCGCAGTGCCTTCGCCAGCTCTCTTTCTGAAATTTTTACTGGTTTTGTGGCGACTATTTCACCCTCGGCGTCAAAGGTGGTGGTTTCCAGGCCCAGCTTGATCTGAACCTGGTAATGTTTATTGGCATCCAGTAGAAATTGAGACATTTTAGTGCCTTCACCAAAACACAACGGCAACAAGCCCGTCGCTAACGGATCGAGACTGCCTGTGTGGCCTGCTTTACAGGCGCGATATAAATTTTTAACGGCTTGCAGGGCCTTATTGGATGTTAAACCCTTGGGCTTGTCCAGCAACAGGATGCCATTTATCGGGATACAGTTTCGTCTTTTTCGTGCCAAGTCCGTGCTCCTGGGGTTATTTACAACTGGCGGGCATTAAATTTTTATTAATGTTTGGGTCTGTTAGCAAAAGTTCAGCCATTTTTATCACCGGGTACGCCGGGCAACTCTTCGTTAATATTCCCAGGCACAGTTTCGGAAATATTTTCGGACATGTCTTTTGGCGCATCCTTTAACGAGTCATCAATTAATTTTGAAATACGATTACCTCTTTCGATGGATTCGTCGTAAACAAAATGCAATGACGGTATGGCGCGCAATTCAACACGGTCTCTCAAACAATGCCGCAAATAACCCCGTGCCCGGATTAGTCCGGCTAAAGTTTTTTGGTGGTTGTTTTCGTCCTGCCAGCAAGTAAAATAAACTTTTGCATTTTTCAGATCAGGTGCGACATCAACTGCAGTTATGGTTACTTTCCCGACGTTGGGATCATTGACCTCCCTGGCAATAAGATCTGATAGCTCACGTTTCAGTAAGGCACCAACGCGTCGGGGGCGATTTGTATCTCTGTGTGCAACCATGATTTATTGATAAGGCAAAAATAACGAGGAGAAATCTCCGGGAAAAGTTGGTGCTTTGATCAATCCAGCGTTCTTGCTACTTCGACACGCTCAAAGACTTCAATCTGGTCGCCAACCTTTACGTCATTGTAGTTTTTCACGCCAATGCCGCACTCGGTTCCTGATTTAACTTCGTTGACATCATCTTTAAAACGACGCAGTGATTCCAGCTCGCCTTCATAAATGACAACGTTATCCCGTAGAACACGAATAGGCAGGTTACGTTTAACGTGTCCTTCAATAACATTACAACCAGCGATTGCACCCAATTTCGGTGACTTGAATACATCGCCAACTTCGGCAATACCAACAATCTGCTCCTTGATCTCCGGGCTAAGCATGCCAGAGAGGGCGTCTTTGACATCATTAACGGCATCATAAATTACACTGTAGTAACGTAAATCCAGTCCCTGTGTTTCTATAATCTTGCGGGCACCAGCATCGGCGCGAACATTAAAACCAATAATGACCGCATCGGCTGCGGCGGCCAGGTTAACATCGGATTCATTAATCCCACCAACCATGCCATGCACGACCTTGACCTTCACCTCTTCGTTAGAGAGCTTTTCCAGTGTATCTGTTAATGCTTCGATTGAACCTTGTACGTCTGCTTTAATGACCAGGGCCAGGGATTTCACTTCACCTTCGCCCATTTGATCAAACATATTGGCAAGCTTGGCGGCCTGTTGTTTGGCAAGCACCAGATCTTTATGCTGACTTTGACGAAACATGGCAATTTCTCGTGCTTTGCGTTCGTTTTCAACCACGCGCATTTCTTCACCAGCAGAGGGTACGCCTGACAGGCCCTGCACTTCTACGGGTATAGAGGGGCCAGCCTCGTTTATGGTTTGGCCATCCTCGGCAAACATGCTACGAACCCGGCCAAACTCTTTGCCCGCAAGCAAGATATCGCCTTTTTTTAATATACCGCCCTGGACCAGTACGGTGGTAACCGGGCCACGACCCTTGTCCAGCCTGGCTTCTACAACCAGGCCAACAGCTTTGCCTTCGACTGGCGCTTTAAGCTCAAGGATCTCGGCCTGAAGCAAGAGCGCATCCAGCAAGGCATCAATGCCCTCACCTGTTTTGGCTGAGACATTGATAAAAATATCACTGCCACCCCATTCTTCCGAGATCACTCCGTGACTGGATAATTCCTGGCGCACACGGTCAACGTCTGCTTCTGTTTTATCTATTTTGTTGACAGCCACGACAATGGGTACTTCGGCCTGTCGTGCATGATTAATGGCTTCAACTGTTTGTGGTTTAACGCCGTCATCTGCCGCTACAACCAGTATGACAATATCTGTTGCCTTGGCGCCACGGGCACGCATGGCGGAAAATGCCGCATGACCAGGCGTATCAAGAAAAGTAATGGCGCCCTTGCTGGTTTTAACATTGTAGGCACCAATATGCTGGGTAATACCACCTGCCTCACCACTGGCTACCCGGCTTTCCCGAATATGATCCAGTAACGATGTTTTGCCGTGATCCACATGACCCATTACGGTCACAACAGGAGGCCGTGGCAACATCTCATGCGCTTCGCCCGATTCTGGCAGCAGCTCTTCAGGATTCTCCGGCTTGGCATCTTTGACGGTGTGCCCCATTTCTTCAACAACAATGGTTGCCGTATCACGGTCAAGCACCTGGTTAATGGTCACCATACTGCCAAGCTGCATTAACGCTTTTATTACTTCGCCCGATTTGACTGAAATACGCTGGGCCAGCTCGCCAACAGTAATGGTCTCTGGTAATTCAATTTCGTGAATAACCGGTTCTGTTGGTTTTTCAAATGCGTGCTGACCAGACATGCTGGTGACAACTGCCTTGGTAGAAGGTTTTTTATGTTTTGTTTTCTGCGACCACGCTTTCCTTCTGAAATACGAAGCTGGCCATCACCTTTGGATTCCCTGGCCTCTTTGGCTTCCCTGGCTTTTCGAGCCCGGGTTTCGTGTTTGGTTTCTGGTTTTTTATCTTTGGCGGCCTCTTCTTTGGCGGCAGTTTTGGTTTTAGTCGTTGATTCCTTGGCCGGTACTTTCGCAGGTGATTTTGTTGTCTCTTTTGGCGATTTTTCGACTTCCGGCTCAGGTGTTGCTTTGCTTTTTTCAGCGAGTTTGGCAGCTTCTGCTTGCGCTAACTTTTCTGCTTCTGCCGCTTTGACAGCTGCTTCTTTAGCTTCCAGTTCAGCTGCTTCTTTAGCGGCGGCTTC
>QIGL01000033.1 GCA_003228915.1 Acidiferrobacteraceae bacterium | reverse complement strand
GGAAATGCTGAATGAAACCCGAAGGGATTCTACAGTGGGCGGGAATGCAATAGGATTGTCTGGAACAATCCTTGCCATGGAGTCGTCCACTACGGTCGAGATGACAAGTAATCAGAGTTTCCTTAGGTGTATATTTTATAGATAGTTATATAGTTATATTAGAAATTACTGATAGTAAGGGTATTATTACCAGTTATTTATTCCATTTGTAAGTCCCGTGTAAGTTCTTCTGTGTATGCTGGTAAGTCATTAATGGAATTACTGCCAGTTATCAAATAATAACAGGCTTGTGTTTTTCTATTAGCGGGTAATATTAATCCAACTCTTACAAGGAATGCATAATGAAAAAAATATTAGCAGGGTTCTTTGGTCTCTTGTTCGCGTCAGTCCCGGTTTCATCGGCGTTTGCCGACGCTGCTGACGGTGCAACGCGCGCCTATGGCGGTACCGTTGCCTGTGGTGGCAACCAGGCAGTCAGGAATGGCGGTAACGAGTTTCAGGGATCTGTGTATGTATTACGAAACTACGATCCCGATATCGCCATCAAAATCAACCGCATCCGCTTTATCGATTCTCACGGCGTCGTCACCCATGATTTCAATGGCGTGTTACCAACTTTTGTAAACGGTGTGTTAAGTCCATTTGATCCGATACTTGAACCAAACCAAACGGCGCAACTGCGTGGCTGGGACGTACTTGGCATGGCTGGCTTACCCCTTAACAAGCGTCCGATCCAGGTAAGAATCGACTGGTCGTCGCAAGGCAAACCATTGCTGCTGGAAGTTGGTCTTGTCCGTGTTGCCCGTGAACGAATTGTTACCGGCACTGGTGTCAAGCTGGGCGCTGAACGTGGTCGCCACCTGTATGAATGTCGGACGATTCATAAAGAGGCTCACAGGGGCTAAACCTCAGAATGTAATATTAATTCCCGGTCAGTATGCCTGGCCGGGTTTTTATTAAATTATTTTCATAAAAATTAAAAAATAAATCAGGTGAGTTGTGTGCTTAATTTCGCCTCGACTGCCAGCTTCATTCTTAGCAATTCCTCGGATATAAAAATCCATTTAGTCTCGTTGGTATCGGTTATCAGTTTTGTGACTTGAGTTGAAAAAGCCGGGTAACTGTATTGACCGCCATCTTTAAGCAATAAAGATATTGCTTCTATAAAAGCAATAAGTGATTCGATCTGTTTTAGTTTTACCTGGTTAGTGCGGGCGTCTTCATCATTTTCCTTGGCATTGAAGTAGTCTTCCGTATTTTCAATCATCGGTACAATGGCACGATTAAATTTCTCAAAATCAAGCATGAACATACCAAAAGAATGTTGATACAACTGTAATAATTCCTGAACAACAGGCGCCAGGAATTTTAATCTTGGATGATCTGCCAGACCCCTGGCCGAGAATGTATAAATATCCGGACAGGATTTGCCGGCAGAACCAAGCTCAATTTTTGAAGGTGTGCGCATTTCCGGTTTCATGGTCATTTGACACATTTTATGAAATTGTTTTAACGAGCTTTCAATCTCTTTACCTGCACTGGCCGCGCTTTTTTTAGCATACTTGTATTCCGATTCGGCATCGGCATAATTAAAGGACTGGTAAATTTTTTTCTTTACTTCAGTTTCATGCTTATTGTCTTCAGCATCCGCCTGTTCAAACTTGTTTTTTAATCTTTTTCGTGCCTCGCGGGCCAACCTGAATATGTGGGTAGTGCGTGCTTCATTCTCTCTTACTTCCTGATATTCCAGCATCTGGCGCTCAAAAGCAGCAACATTCTGGATAAAGTCTTTGGAGAATTCCAGCAAAATACCGATAAAATCATTATTTTCATCGACGGTGATGTCCATGGCCTTGAGTTTTTCTTTGAGTATTTCGTGTTTGGATTCCAGGCTGGCTCGTGATTTTATAACGCCCTCCAGGATGTGGGTCATGTCGTTAAATGCCTGGTTTAGGGAACGGTTAATTCTCAAGATACCGATTAGCTTGCGCAGCATGGTTTCTTCGCCTGTGGTCCTGATAAATAAGCTGCGGAGACTGGCTCGTGCGTCTTCCAATTGCTCATGATTTAATAACCCTTGCTCACCAGCAAAATTGACCACAATCATCATGAGCAAAGATTCTTTTTGTTGTCTATTGAGTGCTGGCAATGGGTTGCCCATAGCTCCGGTTTCAGGAAATTTTTTCTGTGCGCCCATGTTGTTTCCGTTTAATTAAAGAGTAGTGCCACTACTTTCAAGTATAGATGATGAAAACCGGGTTGGCATGATAAACCCTGTAAAAATTATCCAGCCAGTTCAGTGACTTGTGATTTACCTTGCAGTTATACTGTTGATCCGGGTAGTTAATTTTCCCAGGATAATATATAAGACTGGAATATGGATCATAATTTCTGGCATCAACGCTGGCAGCAGGACAAAATCGGTTTTCATCTGGAGGAGGCGAACCCGCTGCTCGTAAAATATGGGCCTGGTGTCGGTTTGTCGCCTGACGATGAAGTATTTGTCCCGTTGTGCGGGAAAAGTCTGGATATGATCTGGCTGCGTGAGCAGGGGTTTTCTGTAGTCGGTATAGAGGTCAGTGATCTTGCGCTAAAATCATTTTTTGAAAGTAATACAATTCCCTGTCGTAACTTGCAGGCCGGTGAGTTTAATATTTATCAGGCTAACGGTTACATGCTCTACAGCGGGGATTTTTTTGCCCTCAATGCAGATGTTATCCAATCATGCAAACTTGTTTATGACCGGGCATCCCTCGTTGCCTTTCCGGAGGAAATGCGCAAGCAGTATGTACACCACCTGCTCAGTATTATTCCCGCCGAGGCATCGATATTTTTAATTACGCTGCAGTACTCCCAGGAACAAATGCAAGGCCCGCCGTTTTCTGTGCCAAAGTCCGAAATCGAATCACTCTTTGGTGATTCTTACAATCTGGAGATATTAAGCGAAAAAGACGTATTGGCCGATCACGATCACTTTCGACAACAGGGTCTGACCAGCTTGCTGGAAACGGCAATATTGCTGACGCCTACAAGTTAGTTTCAGCAAGCTCGTAACCACCTGTTTTTTACCGTGGCCAATGGGTTGCTAAGCCACAGTCCTGCTCCCCCCCTGTTTTAACTAACAAAAAACTGAAATCTGTGCCGATAATCTCGAAAATTGGCGCATTTATTGCACTAATAATTAACCTAATAAGTCTCGCGCCATAAGTGACGATATGTTGCCCATGGTGATTTTTTGTGGGCGTTAATGTGCTTATTAAAATCAAATACTTGTGAGCATACCTTCGCAAGCAGGATTAAGGATGATGCATGACTGAGTTCCAGTTAGAAAAAGTCCAGAAACTGACAGTTGACCAAATGGGGCGGCTCAAGCGCACCAGCGCCTTTGAAATGGGCCGTCGTAGCGCACCAGCGGCCCTGAGTTGCTTCGCAGCGCTTGGCGTATTGGCTTTTATGTCTCCCTATGCCAGTGAACATCCGCAGTTGATTTACTCGGCGTTTGTCCTGCTTGTAATCACATACCTGACCAGCCTGGTACTGATCCAGCGTTTTGAGACCATCTATGATGCCAACCCTCGTTTCTGGCACATACTTAAGTCAATCGCAGTCATTGTGACTGCCGCAACCTGGGGCGTGGTCAGCGCCATGGCCATTTATTTTTACCCGGATTCCTGGATCTCATTACTTGCAGCCGTAATTACGGCGGCTATGTGTGCCGGTGGTATGTATAGCCTGGGTATGAAATTAACATTACTGGATAGTTTTTTAGTCGCCATGTTGTTACCCAATATTGTTGTCGGTATCACGATTGGTGGTACATCAGGCACGGTACTGGGATTTATATTTTTTGTTTACCTGGGTTATTGCAGTGCCCAGGGGCGAAATATTTACCGGGAATACTGGCAGGCACGAATAAATACTGAACTGCTGAGCGAGGAAACCAAACGTCAACTGCACAATTTAACCTACCAGGATAAATTAACCGGTTTGCCCAACAGGGCATTATTTCTTGATCGATTAAACCAGGCTGTCCTGGAAGCAAAACGTGGCGGCCATTTTGTCGGCCTCATGATCCTGGGTCTGGATAGATTTAAAAAAATTAATGATACCCTGGGTTACCAGTCTGGTGATGAAATATTAAAAGTAGTTGCCCATCGTTTGCGCGATTGCGTTCGTGAGAGCGATACCGTGACCCGGTTGGGTGGCGACATATTTGCGGTAGTCTTGCCTGATCCCGGCGATGATCGCGGGTTGGCGAGGTTGGCCCAGAAAATTCTGAATCGCCTGGTACAGCCAGTTGAAGCCAAAGGCCTGGAACTAATTGCCAGTACCAGTATTGGTTTAACAATTTTTAAACCAGGCCATATTAGTCAGGCCGAGAAGGCTGAGCAGGCAGGCCAGGATATCGCCGGAAAACTACAGGGCAATGCTGAGGCTGCCATGCTTCGCGCCAAGGAAAAAGGCGGTAATAATTACCAGTATTACGAAAAAAGTATGAATGCGAAGGCAAGGGAAAGCCTGCAACTGGAAACACAACTTCGCCGGGCGCTGGAACGGGATGAATTTCTGCTGCATTACCAGCCCAAAATCGATCTCGGTAGCGGCCAGATTACCGGGTTTGAGGCCTTGTTAAGATGGGCGCCAGCCGGCAAGGGCATCATCATCCCACCTGGTAATTTTATCCCGATGCTGGAAGACACAGGTCTCATCGTACCGGTTGGGGAATGGGTCATACGAACCGCGTGCAAGCAAAACAAGGCATGGCAGAATGCCGGGCACGGTCCTGTCCGAATGGCGGTAAACTTATCAGTACGACAGTTTCGCGAACAGGACATTGCCTACCTGGTCAATAATATACTTGAAGAGACAGGTCTGGACGCAAAATGGCTTGAGCTTGAGATCACAGAGAGCATGTTGATGGATCAAAATGACAAGTGTATTCGCATGTTAACTGATCTGAGTGATATGGGTGTGCACTTGACTATTGATGATTTTGGAACCGGTTATTCTTCCCTGGCTTATCTTAAGCAACTGCCTGTCGGTACGCTCAAGATTGATCGTTCTTTCGTGAAGGATATCACCACTGACCCCAATGATGCCGCGGTCGTCCAGGCGGTGGTTGCCATGGCCCATAATCTACATTTGCGCGTGGTAGCAGAAGGGGCCGAAACCGCCGAGCAAGCGGTATTCCTGTACAATCAAAGCTGCGACGAGATGCAGGGTTTCTTTTTTAGTCGACCCGTATCGGCCGAAATGGCCGAGCCCTTTCTGGAAAAAATGTATCATGATCAGATAACAAATTTAATTCCAGGCAATAATGATTCTTTTAAAATTGCCTGAACTGTTTTGATCAGGTTTGCAGTTTATAGCACTGATTAATAGCGTCTTTATTAGCCACTAAACCCGCCTGAAATCACCATCTTCTTTTTGTAGGCATAGCGGCCTATTCCAAATATAATGTTTCCTTTATAATGGTGTAATTCTCCAGGAATGCCCAAGAAGCCCAAAATGTCAGCACAAGCAAAAGCCGAGGCCCTGGCCAAACAAGTCATGCAGGCTATGGCAGAATCCAAAGCTGCCGAAGCCCGGGCAGTCGTCCTGGGTGAAAAAATGATGAAAGCGGTTGCCCAGGCGAAAAAAGAGGCCAAAGTTGCACAAAAGGCCCGAACGATTGTCGAGTATCCTTCCGGGCGTTACGAGTGTGGCCAGTGTGGCCAAAGTGTCTTGATTACCACGGCTGCAGATAAGCTCCCCGAGTGCGATAATTGTGGCTCAAACAAGGTCAAGGGCCATGAGCCCAAGATTACCAGGATTGAGCCACCAGCCCCGAAAAAGTACAAGGCGGGCATGTACCAATGCAGTGGCTGTGAGACCCGGGCTGCCGTCGCCGTGGATACCAATAATCTGCCTGAATGTGATTATTGCGGCAATAGACTGAAGCCATTGTCGTCCTGACAGGGTTAACCCCGCGTTATTTCACTGGTAACACCCTAAATCAAAGCTGGAATGTCGGTAGTTCCCGGAAATATCGCCACCCAGACACTCTCACCAGACTCATATATTTGGGCTTTTCCTCGCGCTTATCTGGGCTATGCTTAATCTGAAGGCCCCAAGACCAGATCGAGATCGAGGATTTGACCATGAGCAATGTTTTAGATGAGATGGAAACAGAGTGGCAGGCGTTAATCGACGATGTGAATGAGACCCTGAGTGCAGTGGAGGGCGAGCTCGCCCAACAGGCCTCACTGGACACTGGCTGGCTGCAGGGGTTGCACAACAGTCCGGCTTTCTCAAAACTTAACGCCGACAAGATGGCTGCCATGGTGCTGCGACTTGAGAAATTTCCAGTCAAGATCGGTGATGTGATTGTGCGTCAAAATGAAGTGGGCGATTACTTTTATGTGATCAAGTCGGGAAAGTTCACCGTGTCCCAGAGTGCTGGACCTGGTGATATAAAGTTACTTGCCCAGCTCGGCGAAAACGATACCTTTGGCGAGTCGTCATTAATCAGTGGCGAACCCCGCAATGCCAGTATTTTTGCTGATACTGATGGTGTTTTGTTGCGATTATCAAAAAAAGATTTTGAGGCGCTAATTACAAATGCTTCAGTTACTTACGTCACCGCAAATGAGGCAAATGAGATGTCAAACAAAGGCGGCCAGTTTATTGATGTCAGGCGCAATGGTGCTGGTAAGGTGGGTCAAATTCCTGGCGCCATTGAAATACCCGTCAACCGTTTACGAGATCTTTATAAATGTCTTGAGCAAGATCAGAAATACATGATTTTTTGCCAGGATGGCAAAAACAGCGACCTGGCAGCCTATTTGCTGGGACAAAAAGGTTACGATGTCGTTGTAGTTGAGGGTGGTTTATCTCAACTATCTGATGCAGCTTGATAGCAATATTTTTTTGGCAGTAATATTTTTTATCATGCACTAATAAATATTCAGTGTACTGGCCTGAATAGTTTGGGTAGGATGCAGCTACTTTCCTGAGCAAATGAATCTAGCTCGTAAATATTTTATAGTGAGTATTCTATGGCAGACAGTTTAATGGCGGTGTTGTTAAATGATATTGCACAACTGGAGTATGACCGCAATAAACCCCTGTCTGACTATCAGGCAACCTACCTTGAAAAAATGGACAAAAAAATGGATGCTGGGATTGAGCTTGATGGACAGCACATAAAAAATCCTGACATCAACCAAAGAGCACATTTTATTACGGCTAATTTATTGCATGCCATCAAAAATAGCGATGAATCCATGTCGGCCGCACTATGCAGTTATCTTGCCGACCGTTTGCCTGACCTGAAACAAGTCAAAATTACCGAGAACGAAGAGAAGGTGACAATTGACCTGGTGTTCAATGAAGAATACGTCAAACAGGTTGCGGTTGATCTTCCCAAGCTACACTAACTATGCGCTCGTAATTTAAATTTTCAGTCCATGAAAGAAAATCGAATACTATGGTATGTGGCCGATCCCATGTGTTCGTGGTGCTGGGGGTTTAGCCCGGTAATAAGTGCTATCAAAGAAAAATTCGGGGCAGAATTAAAAATTTCACTATTGCTCGGCGGATTGCAACCCGGCACAACTGTGCCCGTGTCAGCAGCCAGTCGTGATGAAATTTTACACCATTGGCAAGCGGTGCATGCGCGAACCAAACAACCGTTTTTATTTAATGGCGCATTGCCTGATGGTTTTATCTACGATACCGAGCCGCCCAGCCGTGCGGTACTGGCGCTGGCAGAAATTTTACCCAAACAAACTTTCCGGTTTTTTGCCACCTTGCAAGAAGCCTTTTATGCAAAACAAATGGATATAACCCGGGAAGATGTCCTGGTCGGACTTCTGGCTGACTATGAGTTAGAACCAGACGCGTTCAGGGTGTTGTTTGAGTCTGATGAAATAAAACAGAAAACGAAAGCCCATTTTTCCCGCGCTCGTCAAACAGGTATTCGTGGATTTCCAACCTGTGTTTTGCAAGACAAAACAGATCATCAATTGTTATGCAGCGGTTACCGCCCATATGAAGAACTCCGGCCCGAGATTGAGGCCTGGTTGGCCTGAATAAATAATATGGCCACATCTAAATCGGTTCCTGTACAAACCACCAAATTGACACCTACCGTGTTGCAAGCCACTGACATGCCAGGTCTCTATGGTGCAGAGTTGGCGCGTATACTCAATTTGTCATGCGGCTACATTAGCTTAATGGCGAATGGTAAAAAATTACTGGAAACCGGTAGCGAGGCATGGGATCGCGGTAGTTTCATCGTCCTGTAACTTTGCCTGCACCCTTGCTGCATTAATAACACCCAGGTCAATCATTTCCGGGTAAAGACGAAATTGTTTTTCAATCACAAGTACTTGCGGAGCGGCAAGCAGTGCCATCTTTTTTCTTGTTTCAGGCACCAGCCAGCCCCGGTATTTTTGTAGTAAGAATTGTAGTTTACCAGGAAAACAATCAATTATAAAAAATATGTTTGCCAATTCTGGCGACGGGTTTTTTGTTCCTTGACCAGGATGGACGGATATAGTTTGCATGGTAAAACAGGGCTTCACGTGTTTTTGAATTATCCGTTCCGGTGTAGGCTGATTCAGCAATATCCCAGGCCTGCTGCCAAGTTTTTGATTTTTTAGAGGGGCGAGAATCAAGCTCTGTCCATGAGAATGCACTGACGTAACGTTGACGGCGCTTATCCCAGTTCTTTTGAAAAACGACATCACATATGTCATTGGGATAATGTTTTGACTTGGCGCGATTCAGGGTAACCTGGGCCACTGCATACTGACCGGCCTTCGGTTCCCCCCGGGCTTCGTGGTAAACGTTCAGCGCCAGGCAAGTGATATCTTTTGTAATCCTGACATCATTACGAGATGAATAAATTAATGAAAACAGCAGGCTACTAACAAGCACCACAATCGACACAATTACCAGGGGAATTTTTGACCGGGTATGCCAGTAGACAAATAACCTGAACCGAAAATCAATAATCGGTTTCATGTAATTGATCGAATAAATATAGTTATAGAATTTTGCAATCATACTTATATATCTAGTCGTTAAGCGCCAGGTATCAATATTTTAATGGCTTAATGGCGAAATATTTCTGATTAATGGTGGGAATCTTACCTGGTTTCTCAGGACGAACAGCTTACCTGTATGTCGTCAGCCCATGCCGGCGCTGGCCCTGTGTAATGATTGTATTCAACATGCTCTGCGAAGGGGTTATGTAAAATTTTAAGGAGATTATCTATTTCAGAAAAATCATCATTTTCTGCCTTTTTTATCGCAACCTGGGCCATGTAGTTGCGTAATATGTATTTTGGATTGACGCCCAGTATAAAATTGCATCTTTCTTTATCTGTTTTGTTTGTATTATTCAGTAAATGTTTATAACGTCCCAGCCATTCAGTGACTTCGTCGCTATTTTTAAATAAACTTAAAAAATATTCTTCATTTGACGTCGTACTTTTACTGACACGGCACAATGCGCGAAAGGTGTTGGTGTAATCATTTTGATTATTTTGCATTATTGATAATAGCTGGTTTTGCAGAGCCTGTATTTCATCACTGGTTTTTGAAAAACCAAGTTTATTGGCCATTAATAAATGATAATGCGACAAAAATTGTGATTGGTAAGAGGCCAGTACTTCTTTGGCCGAGTCAACCTCCATCAAGGGCAATAGTGCCTGTGCCAGGCAACTAAGATTAAATAATCCAATCTCGGGTTGTTTATTAAAAGCGTACCTGCCTTCATGATCAGAATGATTGCAAATGTAACCAGGGTTATAATCTTCCATAAAACCAAAAGGCCCATAGTCCAGGGTTAGGCCGAGTATGGACATATTGTCTGAATTCATTACGCCATGGGAGAAACCCGTTGCCTGCCACTGGGCAATTAACCGGGCTGTTCGTTGTGTCACGACTTCCAGCAAAGCAAGGTAAGGATTGTCCTGGCTAGCAAGATCAGGGTAATGATGTTTAATTATATAATCGGCAAGTATGCGAATATCATCATGTTGATTTCGGTAATAAAAAATTTCGAATGAGCCAAACCGTACATGTGACTGGGCAAGCCGGGTGAGCATGGTGGCAGTTTCAACCTGTTCCCGGTAAACCTCGTCTTTGCTACCGACCAGGCACAAGGCCCGGGTAGTCGGTATGCCCAGTCCGAACATGGCTTCACTACACAAATATTCCCTGATACTTGATCGCAACACGGCGCGGCCGTCGCCGTTTCTTGAATAAGGCGTTTGGCCACTGCCTTTTAACTGAATTTCCCAGCGATCTCCCTTGCTGCTGGTTGCTTCGCCCAACATGATTGCCCGGCCGTCGCCGAGTTGGGGCACGTAATGCCCAAACTGGTGGCCAGCATATAACATAGCCAAAGGTTTACTCTTTTTTAACGTAGACTTGCCACTAAAAATATCGGCAATAAATTGCGCATGTTGATGGTCATAATCCAGGTCAATTAATTTACCAGCCGCCATATTAAAATGAATGAGTTGGGCGCGGGTATCAAATGGTGTCGGCGCTACCAGTGAATAAAAACTGTCTGGTAACTCTGCAAAGGAATTGGAAAAATTTAGTGATTCTAGTGTGTGTTTCATTTCCCGACCATGGTTGTTGCTATCGGCGTATTGTAGTGAATAAACGGAAAAAAGTTACCCGTGATTTAATATGGATATTCTGGATTAATGAATATTGTTAGATTCCGGTAATCCGAATGTGGTCTTCGGGTTATAATGGGCTGAGTTAGTAACTACAAAAACAGAGGCCGTGTTTGATGGAATCACGATTTACAGAGTTTGAGATACGACTGACCCACCAGGAGGCAGCAATTGAAGCATTGACACAAGCCAGTCTTGAGCAACAACAAAAACTTGAAGATGTACTTGGCCAGTTGCAAAGCATCAGAATATTACTGCAACAAATGGCACCGCCTGAAACAGGCTCACTGGAAGACGAGCCACCGCCACCACATTATTAATGTCTGTATCAATTGATACAGTGAGTGTGTACCAATTGATACAGACAATTTTTTTCTTAAATATCTTCTATATAAACCTCATTGCAAACACAGTCTAATGGGCGCATTCTGTCGTTCCGGTAAACCGAAAGTCAGCAGCAAAAATAAAAAAATAAAATTTTAGGTTATAACAGGAGGTGTATTATGAATAAAATAATTTTACAGTTGACGCTGGTTATTTTTATTTCCAGCATATTTTCATTTACTTCCCAGGCGGCAGAAAAATTGAAGCCATTTATTCTGGCCTCAAATAGTGCTGGCGACCTGACAAAAAAAATTACGACCACCAGGTCTGCGCTTGAGAAAGCGGGGTTCGAGATAGCCGGTGAGTACTCGCCTTACAAGGGCGCATATATTATAGTAGTGACGAATGATCTGCTAAAAAAGGCGGCAGCGACCCATCCACGAGCCGGTTATATTGTGGCGCAACGGGTTGCCCTGACCTTACTCAACGGCAAAGTACAAGTCTCTTATACCAATCCAGTTTATATGGGCGCGGCCTACCAGGTAAAAACTGATCTTGGTGCCGTTAGCAGTCAATTGGCTAAAGCCCTTGGTAATAAACAAATGTTTGGTCCTGCCACAGGCCTAACAATAAAAGAAGCGGGCAAATACCATTATATGTTTGGCATGGAATATTTTACCGACCCAACGCCATTGGCTGAGCACCCAAATGAAAAAATCGCAAACAGAATAGTAGAAGAAGGCCTGGCCGCCAAAAAAAGTGGCGCTTTCAAGGTTTACCGGATTGATATTCCAGGCACGAAGCAGACATTATATGGTGTAGGTATGAAGGCCCCGAAAGGGAAAACCAATTCCCCCATGGATGATAAATTTATAATGAATGAAATTGATTTCAAACCACTGCGCTCAACGGCGCACTTACCTTACGAATTGCTTGTCAAGGGGGGAAAGGTTGAGGCGCTGCATGCCCGGTTCCGTATTGCCATCAATTTTCCGGATCTCAGTATGATGGGTGCCAATAGTTTCGTGAATATCATGGCTACGCCTGATGCAATTATCGAGACCCTGACCAATGTTGCCGGGGGCTCATACCAGGATTACTAGCCACCTAATATAGTCAAAAAACCTGCAAAACAGGATTAATTGCCAGTTGTTGTATTGATATCCTCAGAATGAAAAGGCACAATGCGCGCGTTTGTTATTGACTGCAGTCAGTAGTCGATAATATTTATAGGCGCATAAAATACTTAGAGGCATATTCATGAAACTGATTTTATTAGGCGCACCAGGCGCAGGTAAAGGTACGGTTGCCAAGTTGCTAACCGAGCTTGATGGTTCCGTACAAATTTCTACTGGCGATATTCTCCGTGGTGCTGTTCAGGCGGGTTCAGATCTTGGCAAGCAGGCCGAGGCATTTATGAATGCCGGTGACCTGGTGCCAGATGAGTTAATCATGGGCATCATGGAAAAACGCTTGCAAGAACCGGATTGCGCAAAAGGATTTTTACTGGATGGTTTTCCACGAACCATTCCCCAGGCCGAGCAACTGAAAACTTTACTGGAAAAAATTAATATCAAGCTTGATATGGCCGTAAATATTGATGTGCCAAAAGATGTTATCCTGGATCGTTTATCCACACGTCGTACCTGCTCAAATGGCGATTGCCAGGCCATTTACAATGTTAAGAGTAATCCGCCGAAACAAGAAGGCAAGTGTGATAAGTGTGGCAGTCCGGTGATTCAGCGCGAAGACGAGACCAAAGAAGCAATCAGTCATCGCCTGAAAACATACGATGAAAAAACTGCGCCATTGATCGGTTTTTATGACAAGGAAAATATGTTGTTGACAGTAAGTGCCACATCTAGCGACGACGTAATTAATGCCATCAAGGGAAAGCTGGCAAGCTAAATACTTTTTTGAAAATTGGTAATATTTAAAAAGGCCCGGAAACGGGCCTTTTTTGTTGCGAGCATGTTTAATTCCCCGGGTTCGCCACCAGAATGATATGATAATTTTTTAATTACGAACCGAGGACTCGAAATGGCAAACTATATTTACACTTACAAGGGAGAAATTGCCCGGTCCGGGATCGGCCTGGGGTCGGCGTTGGCAATTGCTATTTCCTGGTCAGCAAACAAGTCAATACTGTGGGCAATACTCCACGGTATATTTTCCTGGTTTTACGTTGTTTACTACGCGCTCTTTTCCTAGCGGAAAACAGGGTCAGGCGGCAGTGGCTCAGTAGTTTGGTGGCCTAGTGCAGGGCGTCGCGGTAGAGTTTTCGCAGACTCTTTAATGTGTCCTGATCATATTCATCAAAACAAAGCCCGGCACCACTAATTTCACACCTGACGACGGTTGCTGCCAGCGTGTAAAATTCTTCATCAACATTTTCAAGATAAAGACCAATGGTAACCAGATCATTTATCTCAAGATCTGAATTATCAGTTGCTATGAAGGCACCACCAAAACTGATGTCCTGTAACTTTGCCTTTCGTTCAGCGTTATCCCTGAAGTAAAGCACCACATCAAGATCAAGCGGTGTCCTTGAGCAACTCCGATGGTTGATATTGGCATTTTCCATAATAGCCTCCGGTAACTTAGCTATAGTTCATATGGAGTAATATTATGCTAATTATGACGCCTACAAGGCAGAAAACGCAAGAAAAAAGCCGGGAACTACTAATGGAAAATCTAAATTCATTAATAAAATTAATATGTTGGAGTGCCCTGGACGATACGAGGTTTTATCATTTCCGCCTGAAATGGCAGGTTTGCCCATAAATCATGTTTATTCCTTATCGCCCTGATATTAATGTTTCAAGGTGGCCAGTATTCACGATCGTGGTAATGGTTCTGAGCACGGCTATTTTTATGGCCCAGCGCAACAGCTGGTCTGCGCTTGAGGAGCACGCCACAAATTTTTGTACTAATGAAATTGCACAGATTATTGAATATCCGGGCAAACATTATTTTGGGGCCCAGGCTTCCTGCGAACAAATTTTATTGCATCTGTATAGCGAAAAAGATTCCAGATTATTGAAGAAATATCATAAGGCGATAGTTGCCAAAAAAGACAATTATCGTGCTGAGCAGTTTTTGGCTCAATACCATGCTTTTGCCGTTTCGGCACCGCAAGATTTAACTGGTTCGCTGATGTACTACCGGTCGAGCTGGAATCCATTACGCATGCTGACGTCCTCTCTGTCACACGCTAGCTGGGGTCATTTAATTGGCAACCTGTTTTTCTTTTTTGCTTTTGCCGTGATCGTAGAAGTCATTATTGGTCCGATTCTCTTTTTTATTGTGTTCGTCAGCATGTCTCTGGGTATCGGGGTGATTGATTCCCTGGCCAATCTTGGTCAGGAAGATATTCCGACCCTGGGCCTGTCAGGCGTGGTTTTTGGAATGCTGACACTGGCGTTATATTTTGCACCAAGGGTGAAAATTAAATTTTTTTACTGGGTAATAATATTAATCGGCTCAGTCAGCATTCCGTTGTGGATGGTTTCGACCTGGTATGTCGGCTGGAACATTTATGATTATTATTTTATTGATGATACCGACAATACAAACTACATTGCCCACCTCGGTGGTGCGGCAGTAGGGCTGATAATGGGTGTGACACTTTTTCGGGAAAAGCGGCATTGGGCACAGGGATTGTTATCTGGTGAAGGAAGCAATGAAAGTCACACAGAAAAATTCAAAGAACCGGATCAATCATTATTGGCCATGGCAAATAGAGCCACATCAATTCCTGTTTTCATGGTGGCCGGAATTATTCTTTTAATAATACTCATGTCTATGATTGGCTTGTTTATTAAAACATTTTCTTTGCAAATCCTGTTATCGTTACCCGTCCTGTTACTGGGTTATTTGTTATTCCGAATGAAGCGGGCTGATCGGCCAGTCTGGAGTAAATATCAAAGTGCTATGAAATACCTGGAGGATCGTAATTACCGCTTGGCACTGGAAAAACTTGAGCCTTTGGCAAAAAGTGGTTATCCCAGGGCCCAGTTCCAACTAGGGCGACTCTATGCGACTGGCAAGGGCGTGATCAGAGACGTGATGCAAGCGGGTTACTGGTATGAGCTGGCAGCGCATCGTGGAAATGAACATGCGCAGAATGAACTTGCATCATTATATATAGACGGCGCCGGGGTAGACCGGGATATGGATGCAGCAATGAACTGGTTGCGGCTTGCCAGTGAAAAATTACCCCAGGCCGCACTGCGTCTTGGTTATTATGCAGAGCATCATCCGGATCACAATAAACGAAATTTAAAAGAAGCGGTAGATGCCTACGGCCAGGCAGGTCAACTTTTTATGAACGCCAAAATGATCAAGGATGCCGAGAGCGTCCTGTTAACACTCGAGCAGCTGGCACCGGGCCATGATATTACAGTTAACCTTGGCAACAGGATAATGGAGTACAAATCACTGCCAATGACACGGCGACAGTGAATATTTTTGAGTGGTGTCTGTGAAATTGAATATCACTATCGATGATGGCGAAATTAAAATCATCGCGGTCAAAACACCGGCCCCACTGGCCGACTACCAGGCCGCCATGGCAATTGCCGACAAGCCGGCCAAAAAACACCTGGGAGAGGCCATGTTGTTATCATGGTATGATGAGGATCGTGATTTCGAATCACCCCGGCATGCCAGCGAATGTCATTTGGACAGCGCAATACCTGGATATGTTGATTACGGGATAAATCATGGCGCAAGTTTAAAAATCGACATAGAAGGTGGTCGCTTTGTTTTCTTTTATTTGGCGCTGGAAAATAATTAATGTCTGCATTTTTTAATGAAATTATTCTTTATACCATTGGCCGCAGCGATCGGGACGTCAGTGATTTTGTTTCATTACTCGAAGCAAACGAAATAACGACACTGGTCGACATTCGTTCGTTTCCGGGTTCCAGCAAGTTTCCCCAATTCAATGAACAAGCGCTGCGCGAGACACTGGCAACAAAAAATATTATCTATCACTGGGCGGGCCGGCAACTGGACGAGTTACGGAAACTGGAAAATACTGGCAATAACACACATTCATCCATGGCGGACAACCAGCAGCGAGCCTTTGCCATATACATGGAAACTGAGCCATTCAAAAAAGGGGCTGCGCAAATCATTAATATGGCAAAAAAATCTCCACTGGCGATAATGTGTGCCGAGAGATTTCCGGACCAGTGCCATCGATCAATGATTGCAGACTATTTATTGCTCGAGGGGATAAATATTAAGCATATTATTAATGAAAATAAAATACAGGACCACCAGCTAAACCCATACGCTCACTGGGAGTCGGCTACTTTAATCTACGATCAGAAAGGTTAGGTTTGCAGCATGTTGTTATCCGACGAGGAAATTAAAGAAATATTAAACCTGGAAACTGGCAAACTTACCTGGTCGGACCTGGAACGGTTCTTTGCCAGGGGGGTCGTGGTTTATGTTGATAAAAACCAGGATTTAGTTGAGATTGGTACGGCATTGGCAAAGGACCAGGCAACAAAAATATCCGAATTACTGGGGGCCAAAAAAATTAAAAAACCTGAGAATGAGCAGGTAATATTTTGGCATAAAAAAAGACAGGTCTTCTGGGTGGTGGTAGTGACGCCCTGGGTCGTGATCCAGGAAACAGATGCCTAAAAAATTAATTTGTATATTGCTGGCTGCCCTGCTTTTGACAGGCTGTATGGAAATAATCAAGCGCACTGAACCCAAGGTACTGGATGCCAGCAACAACCAGCCGGTTACTATGGCTGCAGAAAATCTCAGTATTGGGAGTAATAT
The DNA here is from genome assembly GCA_003228915.1 of Acidiferrobacteraceae bacterium. Classification (GTDB taxonomy): domain Bacteria; phylum Pseudomonadota; class Gammaproteobacteria; order Acidiferrobacterales; family SZUA-150; genus SZUA-150. Next base: position 8,083 of record QIGL01000033.1, on the reverse strand, counting down.
CAAGATTTACGAGGTACCTGTTACAATTAACAGGATCCCGGACAAGCCCGGGTTGCTGCTTGAATTTACGGTACTTGATAAAGGACATTGCCCGCTCACCTACGAGCCAACGCAGGTGTTGGTAAACAGTATCGAGATAGCCAGTATTGACTTCCGGGATTTTGAATATAAAGATCGTCGCGTGATTGAAATAATGATTCCAAAATCGAATCTTAAAATTGGCGAAAATATTTTTCAAGTACGAACCGGCGAATGCCAGTATGATATTGATGTGATGCGTTTTAATCGTTTCCAGTTTATTCAGAACTGATCAGAATTGATCAGGCCAGACCGGGTTATTATGGTTAAAAATACGTCGCCAGACCTGAAACATTACAAAAAATTGTTACTGGACAGGCAAAAAGAACTGCTGGCCATTGCAAAAATGAGCCAGGAAGCTGCCAGTCCAGTCGAACTGGATCAGTCACGGGTTGGCCGGTTATCGCGTATGGACGCAATCCAGGGACAGGCAATGTCGCTTGAGGCAAAAAGGCGGACAGATGCCGAGTTAACCAGGATTACGTCGGCCCTGAAACGCATTGATGTTGGTGATTATGGTTTGTGCCTGCAATGCGAGGAAAAAATTGTGGCAGGCAGGCTTGAAATTGATCCATCAGTATTGTTATGTGTACAGTGTGCGAGCCAGCGTTAATTTTAAGGCGCTTGAGAATATGGCAAGACTAAACCAAAGGAACAGGCAGAACTGAGCACAGTGGAAAAATTTATTTCATTCATACGAGAACAGCTAGTAGCAATTGCCAATGTGCAAGGCCTGACCCAGGTTTTTATCCTGGCTGTTTGTGCCGTCGGTGCCTGGTTTTTCCAGCGTTATATGAGTGAATTGGTGCTCAAGCGATTAGGCAAGGCTGAAAAGAGTGGCTTGCGTCGTGTCGCCCTGCGCGGCATCGAGCGTGTCACTTTCCCAATAAGTATGTTGATCCTGGTGGCATTAGGAGAATTTGCACTTAACCAGTTCCAGTTTAAAACCGGCCTGCTTCACCTGGCGGTACCGTTATTGGTTTCCCTGGCAGCAATTCGTATCTCTGTTTATGCATTACGGCGTGCGTTTTCGCCGAGCCCGGCATTAAAGGCATGGGAAAGCGTTATCGGTACCGTGGCTTGGGCCATTGTTGCAGTGTATTTACTGGGCTGGTTGCCGGATATTCTCCAGGCGCTGGATGGTCCGGCAATTAAGCTGGGAGATAGCCGGGTTTCTTTGCTGACCTTGATTAAATTACTGCTGAGTATTGCCCTATTTATTGTCCTGGCCCATTGGTTGTCCCGGTTTATAGAACGACGCGCCAGGCGTTCGGCGCATATATCCAGAAGCATGCGCGTGGTGCTGGCCAAATCCAGCCGATTTATTCTCTATGCCCTGGCAATACTGGTTGCACTCAATAGTGTTGGTATTGATTTAACAACGTTAACGGTTTTCGGTGGTGCCCTGGGTGTAGGTATTGGTTTTGGCCTGCAACGAATTGTCAGTAATTTTATTAGCGGGTTTATTTTATTATTTGATCGATCAATCAGGCCCGGGGATGTCATCAGTGTTGGGTCGCGTATTGGCTGGGTTGTGGCGCTACGTGCAAGATACATAGTTGTCAAAGACAGGGATGGTGTTGAAACCCTGATCCCAAATGAAACAATAATTACTACTGAAGTAACAAATTTAAGTTACTCAGATCGCCACGTGCGGGTAAAAATTCCCGTACAAATCAGCTATGACAACGATCCGGAATTCGCAATGAGTCTTATGATAAAGGCTTGTCAGGAGAATGATCGTATCTTGAAGGAACCGGCGCCACAAAGCCGCCTGCTGGCGTTTGGTGATAACGGTATTAACCTGGAGTTACGAATCTGGTTAAATGATGTGGAAGAAGGCGTTGGTAAAGTCAAATCAGATGTCAACCTGGGTATCTGGCATCGCTTCAAGGAACACGGCATCTCCATTCCATTCCCGCAAAGAGATGTGAGAATTATTTCTGATACGCCGACTAAAAAATAAATCTCGCCTCTCATGCCATTAATCAAACTTGATAAAGCCTACCTGGCCTACGGTCATCGAGCCTTGCTGGATCATATTGATTTCCAGATTGATACCAATGAGCGTGTTTGCCTGGTAGGGCGTAATGGTGCCGGTAAGTCGACACTAATGCGCGCGATTACCGGGGAGTTTATTTTAGACGATGGTGAACGCTGGTGTCAGCCAACACTGAAAATTGGTTACCTCGCCCAGGATGTGAATATCAGTTCCGACCAGACAGTTTATGATGTGGTTACCGAAGGCCTGGAGGAAACAGGCCGCCTGCTTGCCGAGTATCACCATGTCGTACACTCTATATCCGAGGCCAGTGCGAGCTCTAATTCTGCCAGGCAAAATGCAAAGTTGGGCCATCGACTCGACGAGTTACAACGAAAAATTGATAGCTGCCAGGGCTGGTTAATCGGGCAACGGGTTGAGACCGTCATTTCGCGCCTTGACCTGGAAATGGATTTGCTCATGAAAAATTTATCCGGCGGTTACCGACGACGGGTATTGCTTGCCCAGGCACTGGTGAATGAACCGGATTTATTATTACTTGACGAGCCGACCAACCATCTGGATATCGCCGCAATCAACTGGATCGAGCAATACCTCAAGGGTTTTAAAGGATCACTTTTATTTATCACCCATGACCGAACATTTCTCCAAAACCTGGCAACCCGAATTGTTGAGCTGGATCGTGGTCGAATATTTTCTTACCCCGGTGATTATAAAAATTACCTGAGAAAAAAAGAACAGCAATTGGTGGTTGAAGAGCAGCAATCGGCAAAGTTCGATAAAAAACTTGCCGAAGAAGAAGTCTGGATTCGCAAAGGCATTAAGGCCAGGCGGACGCGCAATGAGGGTAGGGTGCGGGCACTGCAATCATTAAGAGAACAGCGCAACCAGCGTCGGGAAAGATCCGGTGCCGTTAAAATGGCCCTTGATAGTGGCGCCATGTCCGGAAAGATTGTGATAGATGCCATGGATGTCAAAAAATCCTACGGCGATAATGTTGTTATCAGCTCCCTGACGACAACCATTATGCGGGGTGACAGGATCGGTATCCTGGGGCCTAATGGTTCTGGTAAAACCACGCTGCTGAAACTTTTGTTGGGTGAGCTCAAACCAGACTCGGGTAAAATACGAATAGGCACACGACTGCAACCTGCCTATTTTGACCAACAAAGGGCTATCCTGGATCCAGAAAAAACAGTTGCCGATAATTTAAACCAGGGCAGTGAGACCGTCACCATCAAGGGCAAGAGCCGGCACATTATTGGTTACCTGAAAGATTTCCTGTTCCCGCCGCAACAGGTCAAGGCCAAGGTTAAATCCCTATCTGGCGGTGAGCGCAACAGGTTGTTGCTGGCACGATTATTTACCCGTCCTTCCAATTTACTGGTACTGGACGAACCCACAAATGACCTGGACGTGGAAACACTGGAACTGCTGGAAGAATTACTCAGTGAATATGAAGGCACCCTGATCGTGGTTAGCCATGATCGTACTTTTCTTGACAATGTTGTTACCAGCACCCTGGTGTTTGAAGGTCATGGTCAGGTGAATGAATATGTCGGCGGTTTTGAAGACTGGCTCAGGCAACGAAAACCCGATGCCTTGATTTTTTCCGGGAAGGAAGCCAGAAAAAATGATCCGCAAGCATTAAAAGACAATACCAGTATTCCCAATGCCAAGGTTAAAAAAAAGAAACTCACCTATAAACAACAACAGGCACTGGACAAACTACCAGTCTTGATTGAAAAACTCGAGACTGAGAAATCACAACTCGAAAAAACCGTATCGGAACCGGAATTTTACCAGGGCGATAAAAAAAACGTGGCCGACACCCTGGCACGATTAAAATCGATTAATACCGAATTGGAAGATTGTTTTAGCCAGTGGGAAACACTGCTTGATGAAACATCGGGCTAGACAGGCAGGGATAGTGGCAGGCCCGGGATAATTTATCTAATCGGGATTTCAATCAATTATTATAAATGATAAAGTGACCCATCCGGGGCGATTGAGCCCGACACCAGTAATTTAAAACTATCAAGGCTAAAATAAATACACCGAGAAATTCATCCATGGTTGATATAAACAGCATCAATAACCTGATCCCGCTGATTAATCTTTCAGACAAAAACCTGGCGCGCCTTGCCGATGAGCTAACGTTGGAAAATTTTGCTAAAGGATCCGTCGTGATTCAAGAGGGCGATACTGACAATGACGCCCTGTACCTGCTCGAAGGCGGAGTGGAGTTATCCTCAAGCACCTCGGCATTAACCACGGTTATCCAGGGCGGCACCGATGATGCCATTTCACCAATAGCTCAATCCCGGCCACGACAGTTTACGGTCAAGGCCACCACTGATATCAGTATCATTCGTATAGACAATGCACGCCTTGATCGTATGGCAATTCTTGATGAATTGACCACCAGTATTACCCAGATTCGCCCGGTTGGCTCAAAAAAATTTGAAGGCGATAGTGACTGGCTCGACGTTATGTTGAAAAACCCGGCCTTCAGCCGACTGGCCCAGGAGCAACTGGCACCACTTGTGCTAAAAATGGAACCGGTCTCGTTAAAGGCGGGGGACATCATCATCAAACAGGGCGATGAAGGAAGATTTTATTTTGTTTTAAAACAAGGCAAGGTTAATGTCTCCAGGAAAGATGCCGATGGCAAAGTTAAAATGCTGGCCACCTTGAAAGAAGGTGACGTATTCGGTGAGGAATCGCTGATTACAAGTACCGACAGGAATGCCAGTATCATTGCCATGAATGATGTTATTATCATGAAGTTGGCCAAAACCGATTTTGACCAGTTGCTAAAAGAGCCACTGCTTTCTTATGTCGACAAGCGTGGTGCCGAAGAATTGGTTCGCCAGGGTGGCAAATTGCTTGATGTTCGCTCGCTAACAGAGTACAAACAGGGCGCGCTGAAAGGCAGCCTTAATTTACCGGTTCCGCAATTACGGGCAGCCCTGGACAAACTGGATACACACATTATTTATATTATTTGTGATCGTACCGGCATCCAGAGCGAAGTTGCCGCCTTTGTTATGAGTCAGCGGGGTTTTGATGCCCGGGTATTAAAAGGTGGGTTGGTGGCCCTTGCCAGTCAATAGAACTGGTAAAATAATTAATTGAGTAATTTTAAAAAATAGAAATAAAGTAGTATCTAAAAAAATATGCGCCCGTAGCTCAGCTGGATAGAGTAACCGGCTTCGAACCGGTTGGTCGGGAGTTCGAATCTCTCCGGGCGCGCCAAATTTAAAAAGGGGCCTTTTGGCCCCTTTTTAAATTTGTTGATGTTTTGAGTATTCGAATCCCCGACGAAAATAGTAAGTACGAATCCGACGCACATGGCAAGGATTGTTCCAGATAATCCTATTGCATTTCCTCCGTACACGAAACCCGGGTCAGATCCACTACTGTCCCACAAATCGCGAACCCATGGGTTGTTTGCCAGTTTTCTAGGGCGTATCCATCATATGGTACTGATATAAGACATAGAACCTTGGTATCTATATTACTTTTTGCCCCCTCTCCCATCTTGGGAGAGGGTTGGGGTGAGGGTTATTAATATTCAAAGACTTAAGATCTTTAATATTACCCCCTCATCCTGGCCTTCTCCCAGAGGGAGAAGGAAATATAAATTGTGGGACAGTAGTGGGGCAGATCCCACTTAGATCCTCTGCAAGGATCATCAGGTACTTACTAAACCATCTCCGATGGTTCTGGTCGCGTATGCTCTAATATTAGAAACTATTGTTTTCTGACTCGGTTTTTCCTGTTTCCCCTTTGATCCGGGTTTTTCCTTTAGAGTTGTAGAGTGGAGGTGTTTGGTAACTATGTACAGCGAGAGTTATGGTGAAATTGACTGCTAAGCCCGCTAACAAAGAAAATTCACTCGGACGGATTTGCTTTGCTTTTTACCACCGGCGATTTGCGACGTTAGCCCCTTGAAATCTTATGCATAATATCCTACTATCGTATGCATTACTTAGGAGGTGCATATGAGAACTACGCTTGATTTACCCGAGAATTTGCTGAATGAGGCAATGAAAATAACCCATACAAGCACAAAAACAGGGGTTATTGTCAAGGCACTGGAGGATTTAGTAAGGAAATCAAAGATTTCCAAAATTAAAAAATACAGGGGGAAAATTGACCTGGATATTGATCTCGATGAATTAAGAGGCCGTCGTTAATGACAGTCTTGGTAGATACATCAATATGGATAGATTATTTTCGGGGTGGTGATGGCTCCAAAGATATGGAATTCTTAATAGATGAAAATCTTATCATTATCAATGAAGTAATACTGGCAGAATTAATCCCTTACTTAAAAATAAAAAAACAAATCAAAGTTATTAAGTTGCTTTATGAAATAACTCGCAACCCATTAAATATTGATTGGGAAGAAATAATAGAATTCCAGCTAAAATGTTTAAAATCTGGGGCAAATGGGGTGGGGATTCCTGATCTAATAATTGCTCAAAATACGAAACAAAATAATTGCAAAATCTATTCACTTGACAAGCATTTTCGTCTTTTAAATAAAATATTAAAAATAAATTTGCACCAATAAAATGGGCTAACAAGCTCATCAGCCGCTGCCAAAAGTGTCGCGATTTTTGCAAAAAAACACAAAAAGTCGCCCCCTTTTTTCTGTCGCTGATTAAAGCGTTAGGCCAATATAAACCCAAACAAAACTGGGAAAGTAATGACAAAAAGACACCGAATACAATTTCCGAAAGGTGAATTAATCAGCATCAATCAAGACGAAGCCTATTTCTACTTGCAAGGTTCAGGCGGCAAGAGAAAAATTAGGTTCCACGACTACGATGAAATTTATCAAGTACCCGGTCTGTATGAACAAATATTTTATGATCGCCTTAAATGCACCTCTCCAGGTAAAGTAGCATCAATTCTCGAATCAGCGGTAAAACAGTATCAAAATAACTTTACTGAGCTTCGTATATTAGATTTAGGGGCGGGCAATGGCATGATGGGAGAAGAGTTAAAAAAGCATGGGGTTGCTCGATTAATTGGCGTAGACATAATACCCGAAGCTTATGATGCAGCCATTCGAGATAGGCCGGGAATCTATGATGCATATTATGTTGAGGATTTCACCCGCCTGGATAAGGATAAAAAGGAAGAAATAGCATCATGGCAATGTGATTGCATGGTTACGGTTGCCGCACTAGGTTTCGGCGATATTCCGACGAAGGCATTTTTAGAGGCATTTAATATTGTTAAGAACAAAGCGTGGGTTGCCTTTAATATAAAGGATACCTTTTTTGATAGAAGCGATGAATCAGGATTTTCAAAAATGATCAGGGAATTAATTTTCTCTAAATCAAAAATGATCAGGGAATTAATTTTCTCTAAATATCTTGATATTTACTATATCGAACGCTATCGACATAGATTATCAATTGAAGGCGAGCCACTGTACTATTTCGCGATAACAGGATGGAAAACATCAGATGTACCTGATGATTTCTTGGGTAAACAAGGCATAAAGGTCTAATGAATTAGGTTAATTCGTGCAAGCTTGGGAATCCTTATTCGCAATAAAACGATAGCACTGTCTACAGCCCGATTATTAGAGGTTGTTTTTGCAACAAGCATATATCTATAAAAACGTGAAAATATATAAATAAACGCCATAAAATCTATGGCTGATTTGATTTTTTATATTTTTCATCCCAATAAAAACCCCCGGGCACGGCCGGGGGTTTTTCCTTAAATGTAGTCAGTCAACTATTGTAGTTAGTTTTATTGAAATACTTCCACAAAAGACATCATACCGGTATCGGCATGTTCCAAAATGTGACAATGGAACTGCCAGCCGCCTGAACGCCCTCGTTTACCGATGCTGAGGTCGGCATTCTCGATGACAGCCATGCCGCCATTCGCTTCGATGTCTGCACCCGTAAGGCCTTCAGCGGGCGAGAAGTCGATAGCGATTTTGACAATTGACACCGCACCCATAGGACCATT
>QIGL01000087.1 GCA_003228915.1 Acidiferrobacteraceae bacterium | reverse complement strand
CGCCGGGCATGGATGCCCAAGTGCCACGTAGCACAAGGAAGTGCGAGAGCGTGGCCGTTGCTCTAGCTCCTCCATCTGACCGCCAGGGATGGCGGGAATGCAATAGGATTGTCTGGAACAATCCTTGCCATGGAGTCGTCCACTGCGGTCGAGATGACAATTGATCAGAACTTCCTTAGGGTTTTTGCATCCACGCATCTTCGAGCTTCACTAAATTATTACCTGATGGCACACTACCGGTTGTGAATATCTGTAAAATAATGAGCCCGGTAGCGTCGAAAAAAACCAGTTCCTTAAAGTTACCAGCCAGGCTTCTGCTTTTGTGCCTGGTTGCAGTGATTAGCAGTGTACCCGTATATGCACAGACCTCAGTGACTAGCCAGTTTAAGAAAATTGCCAGGAATTACGGCATTAATGCAGGCAGTGTCAGCGTTTACCTGAAAAAAATCGACGATCAGCGGCCATTTCTTGCCTGGAATGCCGATGCCCCCAGAAATCCCGCCTCGACCATAAAAATATTAACCACGTTCGTCGCCCTCTCGGAGTTGGGCCCGAATTACAGGTGGAAAACAGAAAGTTATGGTCGGGCACTACCCGTCGAGAATACTGTCGATGCTTTGTATATAAAAGGATATGGCGATCCTTACCTGATTACGGAAAATTTTTGGCGTTTTATTCGTGGCATTAAAAACAAAGGCTTACAACACATCAAGGGCGACCTGATTTTAGATAAAAGTTTTTTTCAGCGCATAAAAAACAACCCGGCAGATTTCGACGGTCGACCTTCACGCTCCTATAACGTTAATCCGACTGCTTTGTTATTAAACTTTCAATCTATAAACTATAAATTCCGACCCGATGCGCGCAATCAACGTATCAAAATAATTCCCGAGCCTGATGCGGGCACAAAAGTGATTAACAAGGTTAAATTATCTGGTGGACGCTGCGGCGCCTGGAAAAGAAAAATAAAACTCAGGAATGGAGATTCTGATAAAACAGTATTTAAAGGGCGATATGCCTCTTCCTGTGGTGAACGTGGCTATTACCGGGTGGCAACGAATGGGTCACGATTTATATACGGTGTTTTTAAAAAATTATGGCAGGAGCAGGGCGGCACACTGGCAGGCCAGTGGCAAGAGGCCGTGGTGCCTGATGATGCAAAATTGTTACATACCCATTATTCGCCACCTCTGAGCAATGTAGTCCGGGCAATCAACAAGTACAGCAATAATGTCATGACCCGCCAGTTGTTATTAACCCTGGGCGCGGAAAAAATAGGATTGCCTGGGTCGGTCGACAAAGGCAGGACTGTTATCAGCGACTGGCTGGAAGAGAATGGTCTGAATTTCCCAGAGCTGGTTCTCGACAATGGCGCCGGATTATCTCGCAAGACCCGGATCTCGGCCCGGCATATGGGCGAGTTATTGACCTTTGCCTATCGCGACCCGCGTATGCCAGAGTTTATGTCCTCTTTGCCCATCGCATCTTATGATGGCACTTTACAGAAACGGTTTGCTGGTACCGCGCTGGAAGGACGCCTGCATCTCAAGACCGGGCTGCTTGATGATGTTCGGGCATCAGCGGGTTATCTCCTGGATAGCAATGCAGAACGATGGGTGGTGGTGATCCAGCACAATGACCGCAACGCACCGCAACGGGCCGGGCAACGTTTTCAGGACGCGATACTACGCTGGGTTTATCTGCAGACTTTGCCAGACAATACTGAAGATTTAATCTATTAAGCAAGAAACTACCTTCCCCACTTGCTTGACTTTGGTTTGAGCGTGTCGATATGTTGCGAACTAATGCCTATTTTCTTGTAAGATCAGCTTATTTACGAAAAAGTGATGAGCCGCAGTATTTTCAACAGGGGGCTGCGTTTATGGCCTGCAAAGACTATCATGGGCAATGCCTGAATTAATGCCGTGCTTCGGAGTCTTATCATCTGTATGCCAGAAGCTGGCATCGGTGAGTCAACCCAATAAAAAATAAAAGAATGAGGACAAGGAAATGACCAGATATGTGACTGCCAGCATCACCAAAAAGAAAACCGAGGGCGTATTACCAGTCATGGAAGGGACCATGGGGCCTGATGCAGTAGATATCACGAGCATGTATAGCCAGCAGGGTATATTGGCCTTCGATCCCGGTTTTCGTTCAACCGCCTCCTGTCAAAGTGCCATTACTTTTGTTGATGGTGAAAAAGGAATTTTACTGTACCGGGGCTATCCTATAGAGCAATTGGCCGAGAAGGCCAGCTACCTTGAAGTCGTTTACCTGTTGATGTTTGGCGAGTTACCAACACAGGAGGAGATGGATATATTCAGGCAACGTGTCACGCATTTTAATATGTTGCATGAGCAGGTGCTCGATTTTTATAAAGGCTTTCGACGTGACGCTCACCCAATGGCAGTAATGGTTGGTGTCGTGGGTGCACTGTCTGCGTTTTATCACGACCACATGGACATTAACGACCCGGAACAACGGATAAACGCCGCCATCAGGCTGGTTGCCAAAATGCCAATGATTGCCGCTTCCAGTTACAATTATAATATTGGCGCACCTCACCGTTACCCAAGAAATGCATTGGGTTACGGGGCCAATTTCCTGCACATGATGTTTGGTATGCCGAGTGAAGATTATGTGGTTGAGCCCGTACTTGCCAGGGCAATGGAAAGTATTTTTATACTCCATGCCGATCACGAGCAAAATGCCTCTACGTCTACCGTACGGTTGGCCGCGTCTTCTGGCGCTAACCCGTTTGCATGTATTGCCGCCGGTATTGCCAGTCTCTGGGGGCCTGCCCATGGTGGGGCCAATGAAGCGGTTTTAAGTATGCTGGGCGAGATTGGTAGCGTTAAAAATATTCCCAAGGCGATCGCGCGCGCCAAAGACAAGAATGATTCGTTTCGCCTCATGGGTTTTGGTCATCGCGTTTACAAGAACTTTGATCCCCGTTCTCGTGTTATCCAAAAAACAGCCAGGGAGGTGCTGGATTATCTTGGCACCGATGACCCAATGCTGGAAATTGCCATGCGCCTGGAAGAAATTGCCCTCAGTGACGAGTATTTTATTGAGAGAAAACTTTATCCGAATGTCGATTTTTATTCTGGCATTCTGCTCAAGGCAATGAAATTTCCTACCACTATGTTTACGGCTATTTTCGCCCTGGCCCGTACTTCTGGCTGGGTTAGTCAATGGCTAGAGTTGCACAATCAGGGGAATCACGGTATCGACAGGCCGCGCCAGTTATATGTTGGTAAACCTACCAGGGATTATCCGAATAAGTAAGAATCAGGTAAGTTGATTCGGCGCCGGTTACTTGCCAAAACGTTTTGTCAGTACACCGTAAGCGTCAATGCGACGATCTCGAAAAAAAGGCCAAATGCGACGCACTGACTCTGTACGTTCAAGGTCGATTTCCGACATTAATGTTTGGCTCTTGTTACCAGCAGCCTGGGCCAGGATTTCTCCCTGGGGACCTGCCATAAAGCTGTTGCCCCAGAAATCGATACCATTACTTTGTTCGGAAATGTCAGCCTCGTGACCGGTACGGTTACAGCAAATTAATGGTAAGTTATTGGCAATGGCATGAGAGCGCTGGATAATTTGCCAGCTATCCAGCTGGCGTTGTTTTTCGGCCTCGTCGTCTTCCGGGTCCCAACCAATAGCCGTTGGGTAAATCAATATATCGGCACCATTTAACGCCATGCAACGGGCCGCTTCCGGGTACCACTGGTCCCAGCAAATCATGACACCCAGCTTTCCAATTGTGGTATTGATGGGTTCAAATTTATTATCGCCGGGCGTGAAATAGTATTTTTCGTAATAACCGGGGTCATCCGGGATGTGCATTTTTCGGTAACAACCCGCCAGGCTACCATCGCTATCCAGTACCACTGCGGTATTGTGGTAAATGCCGGCAGCACGTTTTTCAAATACGGAGCCTACAATGACAATTTTATTTTCCTTTGCCACTGTTGCTAATTTATCCGTTAATGGCCCGGGTATGGTTTCTGCCAGATCGAAGTTTTCAGTAATTTCAGACTGACAAAAATATAAATTCGAATGTAATTCTTGCAGCACGACCAGCTGGGCGCCTGTTTTAGCCGCAGATTTAATCTCAGCAATACTTTTGGCCAGATTCTTTTCCCGGTTATTAGCACAGCCCTGTTGAACCAGGGCGACTTTGATTACTTTTGAATTTTTTTTCATATTTTATTTGGCGGATAAGATTATTATTTTAGCTGTACCTGTTCAGGTATTTGCATGGTCACGCAGTGCAGGCTACCGTGTTGCTGGATCAGGGGCAGACAATTCACTGGAATAATTTTACGCCCCGGAAACGCGGAAGCAAGATTTTCTGCTGCGATTTTGTCATTAGGGTCATTGTAAACAGGCAATAACACTGCGTCATTAATTACCAGGAAATTTGCGTAAGTGGCGGGTAGTTGCTGGCCAGTGTCATTATATATGGGTGTCGGCTGTGGCAAAGACACCAGGCGATAGGCCTGGTTTTTAATGCTGATAAAAGATTGCAATTCTGCCTCCATTTTTCGAAGCGACTCATAATCCGGGTTTTCCTGATCGGCGCAAGTAACATAAGCAATGGTATTCACATCACAAAAGCGGGCGAGGGTATCAATGTGGCCATCGGTATCGTCACCTGTTAGGGCGCCCTGTTTTAACCAGAGAAATTTGGTGATGCCCAGGTATTGCGAAAGTTTTTTTTCCAGGTCAGTTTTCGTTAAACCGGGATTACGTGTTTGTGCCAATAAACAGCTTTCTGTCGTTAACAGAGTACCGGCACCATCGACCTCAATACTGCCACCTTCAAGCACAAGCCTGATAGTTTCCATGGGGTGAGACCCAAAGGAGTTTTGGGACGAGAGTGTGCGGTTAATTTTATCGTCCAGATCGCTAGGAAATTTATTGCCCCAGCCGTTGAACCGAAAGTCCAGCAACAGGGGCTCATTCTGGCACAATACAGTTACTGGCCCATGGTCTCTGGCCCAGCTATCGTTTGACCCAGCGATGACAAGGTGTAGTCGATCGAGTATTAATTTTGCCGCCAGCAGGCTGGTTTTAATGTGGGTCAGGTGATCCGGGTCAAAACAGACAATAATGAGTTTTTCTGCCTCAATTATCGCCCGTGTGATTTCGATAAATACCTTTTCTGCCGCCGCCAAATCTGGCGCCCAATCAGTTTTACTGTGAGGCCAGGTGAGCAATACAGCACTTTGCGGTGCCCATTCAGGGGGTAAATAGGGTCGGCAGTCAGCTTTTAATTGGTCAGTTTTATCAGGGGCGTGTTCGCTGAGCATAGTTCCGGGTTTTTCACTGGGTCTATCATTGGGCCTATGGCAGGGCTTATCATATATACATGTTTTACGCTGGCATAATTACCGGTTTGACCTGATCGAGCAAGCAGTTTTTAATGGCGCCCGCCAGCATCAGGCTGGCCCCTGAATTGAGCAAAAAAGTACAAGGAAAAACCATGACATTAATTCGACCATTTACGGGTTTGCGACCAGCAACTGGCCGTGCCGACGACGTGGCAGCCCCGCCTTATGACGTATTGAATACTGAAGAGGCCCGGGTGCGGGCGAAAGACCGGCCCTGGAGTTTTCTGCATATTTCCCGGCCCGAGATTGATTTACCAGTGGGTACCGACCAGTTTGGAGCTGAAGTATATGCCAAGGGCAAGGAAAATTTTGATCACATGCTGGCCAAGGGCGTGTTGGTCCGGGACAAAAACCCCAGCTATTATTTTTATCGCCTGGTCATGGGAGAGCATGTGCAGACAGGGCTGGTGGCTGCGGCCTCGGTTGCCGATTACGATACTAACCGTATTCGTAAACACGAGTTCACACGACCGGACAAGGAAGATGACCGGGTACGCCAGGTCGATACCCTGAATGCCCAAACAGGACCGGTCTTTCTGACTTATCGGCACGCTGATGTGATTGATCGAATTGCTGAAAAATACAAAGTACTGGAGCCGGATGTAGATATCACTGCTGATGATAATGTCCAGCATACGCTCTGGCCAGTTACTGATGCAGCCGATATTAAAATAATTACCGATACATTTGATGCCATGGATTGTTTATATATTGCCGATGGCCACCATCGGTCGGCAGCAGCATCGCGGGTCGCGGCCAGTCGTAAACAGGCCAGCAACAATCATCAAGGCGATGAAAGTTATAATTACTTCTTGTCAGTTATTTTTCCTGACAATCAAATGCAAATCCTTGATTACAATCGAGTGATCAAGGATTTGAATGGCCTGACGCCCGAAACTTTTTTACCTAAGTTGACAAAATTTTTCTCAGTAACACCTGTTAGCGAGCAAGCCAGACCAGGCAAAGCCGGTGAGTTCGGTATGTACCTGGCGGGACAGTGGTACAAACTAACTATTAACAAAGACCTTATCCCGGCAGACGATCCAGTAGGCCGGTTGGATATCTCGTTACTGGCCAATAATCTAATCGATCCGGTGCTGGGTATAAGCGACCCCCGGCGTGATAAACGAATTGATTTTGTTGGCGGTATTCGGGGCTTGCAGGAACTTGAGAAACGAGTTGATTCTGGTGAAATGGCAGTGGCTTTTGCAATTTATGCCACCTCAATGAATGATCTAATGGCGGTTGCCGATGCCAACGAAGTGATGCCGCCAAAGTCTACCTGGTTTGAACCCAAGCTGGCCGATGGTTTAGTGACCCATGTGCTGGATTAAACTGTGAGCCTGTAGATCGACCTCAGAAAAGAGACCAGCCGGAGTCATTAGTCCCATTTTTCAGGGTACTACCGACTTCGCCAGATTCCCGGGAATCGAATTTTGTTACCCGGGGTATATTTTCTGAGGGGCCTGTTTTTATTTGTCCTGCACTTCCTGATTTAGATTTTATTTTAAAGAAAACGACCATTTCATTCAGCTCGTGGGAATAGTTCTCCATTGCCCGGCTTGATGCGGCAGCTTCTTCGACCAGGGCTGCATTTTTCTGGGTCATGCTGTCCATTTGCAGGACTGCGGCATTAACCTGGTCAATGCCCGAACTTTGTTCCATGCTGGCAGAAGAAATCTCGGCAGTTAAGCCGGCAACTTTTTCCACCCCTTCAATAATATTTTTTAACATCTCCCCGGACTCGTCGACCAGGGCCGTGCCAGTTTTAACTTTATCGGCACTATCATTAATGAGTGTTTTTATTTCTTTTGCTGCATCGGCACTACGTTGGGCAAGGGCGCGGACTTCACCAGCAACGACAGCGAAGCCACGACCCTGATCACCCGCCCGGGCAGCTTCGACGGCAGCGTTTAGTGCCAGCAGGTTTGTCTGGAAAGCAATGCCGTCTATGGTGCTGATTATTTCTGAAATCTGCTTACTTGATTCATTTATGTCAGCCATGGCCGACACAGTTTTTGCAATGACTTCAGATCCTTTCACTGCACTCTGCTGGTTGTGTTGAGCGATATTTCTGGCATCTTCGGCATTTGCAGCATTTTGTCTGACGGTGGCAGCCATTTCTTCCATTGATGAAGAAGTCTCTTCTAGTGCCGATGCCTGTTCTTCAGTGCGGTGGGAAAGGCTATCGTTGCTTTCAGCCATATGGGTTGCGCCTTCGCTGATTGAGGCAGCACTATCTTTTACACCCAGGACAATACTTTTGATATTACCACTCATGTCATGCATTGCCGCTAACAGCTGTCCAGTTTCATCCCTTGTTTCTCTGGTATCAAGTCGAAAATCCAGATTGCCCTGGGATATTTTCCTGGCGGCTGATAATGCAATCGTCAATGGCGTCACAATACTCCTGGTAATAAATAACGCCAAAAAGACAGCAGCAATAATGGCCAGAAGCAGTAGCGAGTAAGCGACATAGATAGAAGTATCGCGGGTTTTATCGGCAATTGTTTTGAACTGATCAGCCATGGCTGTGGCATGCTCAATTAATTGTTTGGTTGCTTTTTTTAATTCAATCTCGTGAGCAGCTCCTTTTGTCTGCATAATTTTAGCAACGCTCGCCTTGCTTTCATTGCGCATTGCTTCGAGAATTTCATCTCTTATAGGCGCCCACCCTTTAAAGAGTTTGATCATATTTTTCGCTAGCGATTTTTCGCCAAGGAAGCGGTCTTGTACGGTGCCGAGATCATCCAGAATAATTTTTTCATAGTCTCTTATTTCGTCAGCGATAGTGTCAATTTGAGTGGTGTCCTGACTCAGGACGACGGCCTGCATGGCATGTTCTATATTTTTGATATTACTGTCGATTTTTAGTACAAGGGTACTGATCGTAAAGGGGTGTTTGTAGAGTTTGTCAGTCAGGCCGCTGAGACTGCTAATCTGGTATTGGGTAACCGCACCAAGCAATACCATTATTAGTATCATTGCAGCGAATCCTGCACTTAGTCGATAACCAATTTTGATGTTCTGGATATTCATGTTGTACTCCTGTGCTGCAGGGCAATCACGCAGCAAAAAGTATCCTCCATGATGATTTTGTGAAACAGGACAGCTAAAAAGCAATAGGTATTTGTGAGCAATATTTCACTTCTATATTGTTAGTTAAGCAATGTTCGGGCCAAGTTCAAGCAGCCCTTGTAAATAAGTGAGAGACAATAAACAAAATTTATCAAACGAATCTACGGACTTGAATGACTAAAGGCCCGTGTTTTTCCAATATTATTTGGGGAGCGGTGGTCACTTATTGTGTATAACACTATGAATATATTGAATTTAATAATAATTTTTATGTCTGTGGCAGACAAATACTAACCGGAAGTTTAAATACAATTCCGGATTTGTTGGCATTGATAAAACAGGAAAAGAGATAAGTAAAGCTTATCGTTTAATGTCACCATTTTTCGGGTTTTACTTTATTCAGCTCGAGCATGTTGCCTGGAGTTTTATCTTTTTAGTTGCTTATTTCCGCCGAGTATCATCGCCCGCAAGAAAGAGCACCATATCAAGCCAGCGATCTGGCAAAAGTCTTTTCATGGCTTGAAAAAAATAAGTTGGAAATGTAACTGAATAGCGAATTTTTGGTTTGGGCGATTCGAGCGCATGGATTACCCTTTTCAGAACGGTCTCCGGCCCCAGGGTAAAAGGCATTTTTCCTTTTTTACCTTCCAGCCTTGCTTCCATGGCCCGGTAGGTTTTTTTGTGGGCGCTGATTTCAGGATTAATATTTTTTTTGTATGCGGTATAGGCATTGTCCCGGAAACGACTGGCGATGGGACCCGGCTGTACCAGGCTGACATGAATATTGGTATTTCGTAATTCCAGCCGCAAGGTGTCTGATAACCCTTCCAGTGCATATTTACTGGCATTGTATGCGCCTCGATAGGCAAGGGCGACAAACCCCAGCAAAGAGCTAATTTGTATAATGCGGCCAGCATTTTGCGCGCGCATCACGGGTAACACCAGGTTGGTTAACTCCTGGGCACCAAAAACATTGGCTTCAAATTGCTGACGTAATACATCTCGACTCAAGTCCTCGACCGCACCCGGTTGTCCATAGGCGCCGTTATTGATGAGCGCAAATAATTTGCCATTGGTTTTTTCCAGGATGGTTGACAGGGCTGAGTTTATGGATTCAGAAGAATCCAGATTAAGTTGCAGGCTCTCCAGCCCCGCTTCCTGTAATGGCATAATATCTTGAGCCTGGCGGACAGTAGCAAATACGCGGTAGCCTTTTTCCTGCAGGCCTCTGGCCAGACATAAACCAATGCCTGATGAGCAGCCTGTAATCAAGATAGATTTTTCAGTCACGCAGTTCTCCCTTAATTTATTATCAGTTTCAATCTGAAACTGGGGTATATTATATGTTCTGGCACAGGTTTGGCCAATTTGGGTTAATATGGCCTGAATTGATATGAGCCGTCAGGAATGTTTATTCTATATAAATAGGAAACAATCAGAGTCATTAGAGATGTCTGCCTCAGAAACTATTTTGTACTGGTCTCAAAACATAACTGTGCCAACATCAGTTTTGGCGCGACTCAATATTTCTGCGACATTATTCAGCGAGCTAAAAGGGTTGAATATTTGCCAAAACGATGTACTGGTAGTCTCTCTTGAAGAGGCCACCAGTGCGCAGAAAAAAAATAAAATACCGGCTCGTTGGCTACTATGGAATGAGACTGATACAGCAGTTGATAAAAATTTACTGAACTGGCCAAACCTGGTTGGTGTCATTGATAGTCATAGCAGTGATGATACCGTGTTCATGGTATTGCGCGGTTTGTTGCAACAGCCTGGTGGTGATAGCGCAGACTCACTAAAACGAATTCTTGAAGTTGGGCGAGCCCTCGCCTCGGAAAAAGATCTCGATACTTTATTTGATCTCATTCTCAGCCATGCGCGTAGCCTGACAAATTCTGATGGCGCATCAATCTACACACGAGATGATGATGGAAAAATATTTTTACGTTATTGGCAGAACGCCTCTATTGGCCATGCGGCGGCGCCCCAAAAAATACCCGTAGGCGATGACAGCGCTGCTGGCTGTGTCGCTCGAAATGGTGAAACCCTGGATATCCCGGACGCCTATGCCATACCTGAAAATTCGCCCTATAAATTTAATCCCGCCTCAGACCAGAAAATTTGCTACCACACCCAGTCGATATTGACTGTACCCATGAAAAACAAGGCTGATGAAGTGGTAGGGGTATTGCAACTGATAAATAGAAAAAAAGATCCCCAGGCAAGACTAAAAACAAAAAAAGATTGTCACCAATGTGTGATGCCTTTTGGTGATGACGATCGCCAGGTTGCCGAGGCCCTTGCGGGACAGGCAGGGGTAGCGCTTGAAAACAGTATTTTATATGCCGACATTGAAAAGCTGTTTGAAGGGTTTATTCGTGCATCAGTTCATGCGATTGAGTCTCGCGACCCCACGACTGCGGGCCACTCTTTTCGTGTTGCTGAATTTACAGAACGACTGGCAAGGGCGGTAGACCATACGGACCTGCATAATCTCAAAGAAATATCTTTCACCAAAGACGAGCTTCGGGAAATTAGATATGCATCGTTGTTGCACGATTTTGGTAAAGTAGGTGTCAAGGAAGATGTATTGGTCAAGGCTAAAAAACTTTACCCGTACCAGATGGAGGAAGTGCAACAGAGAATAAAACTTGCCCGCGTTTCTGTGCAACGTAAGGCTTTTGCGCAAATGGTTGCCTTGCACGATAATCAAAAATTAAGCAGTAAGGAACGGACCAGCAAAAGACAACAACTCGAATTGTGGCTTGCCAACCAGCTGACGAGCCTGGATCAATATTTGCAAATTGTTGTTACCGCTAATGAACCAGCGGTGTCCCACGCCGAGGTTTCATCAGACCTGGAGAAGGTAATTAATTTTAGATTTCCCAATGAGAGCGATGAGCCTGTCGCGCTGCTAAATGAATTTGAATTTGCCGACCTGTCGTTAGCAAAGGGCAGTCTCAATAGTGATGAACGTAAGGAAATCGAATCTCATGTGAGTCATACTTTCGATTTTTTGAGCTTGATACCCTGGACCAAAAATCTGGCCAATCTACCCGGCATTGCTTATGGTCACCATGAGAAGCTCGATGGCAGCGGTTACCCGCGAGGCTTGGTGGCCAGCGAAATATCCATAGGTGCGCGCATGATGACTATTTCAGACATTTATGACGCCCTGACCGCCATGGATCGACCCTACAAGAAGGCACTGCCCGTAGAACGGGCGCTGGATATACTGGGTTATGAGGCCAAGGAAGGAAAAATAGATACCGGGCTGCTTGATATATTTATCCAGTCCAGGGCCTTTGCGCCAATTACCTAAGCCCGGCTAAACAAAGATTTCTTTTGTTAGCAGCCGACCACAGTTATAATTACGCCCGGTTTGAATATAATTATTAAATAATAATATCAATAGGCGTTCTTTTTTCATGAGTAAATCACTCCGTGTTGGTGTCGTTGGTGTCGGTTACCTGGGTAAGTTCCACGCACGTATTTACAACCGCATGGCTGATGTTGAGCTGGTCGGCGTTGCCGATACAGACAAAACCACGGTTGATGCAATTGCCGGGGAATGTGGTTGCCAAGCCTTTACCGACCCGGCCGCCCTTGTAGGAAAAGTCGATGCCGTAAGCATTGTTGTGCCCACTATCTACCATCTTGAGGTTGCCCGCCCTTACCTGGAGCAGGGCACCCATATGTTGATGGAAAAACCCATTGCACCGGATATGGCTGCAGGCACTGAGCTGGTTGCTTTGGCCAGGAAGGCAGGGGTTATATTCCAGATAGGACATTTGGAAAGGTACAATGCCGGTGTCCAGGCAATCATCGAGCGCGCTAAAGATCCACGATTTATTGAGGTCCACCGTTTGGGTACGTTTGTGCAACGGGCAACCGATGTAGATGTGGTCACCGACCTGATGATTCACGATATTGATATTGTCATGGCCATGGTGGCTTCACCAATACGTAATATTGCCGCGGCCGGTACATCGGTCTTGACCGATCATGTGGATATTGCCAATGCGCGACTGGAGTTTGAAAATGGTGCTGTGGCCAATGTCACAGCAAGCCGGGTATCCAACAAAAAATTTCGGCGCATCAGAGTTTTTTCCAAGTCCAACTACTACGGAATGAATTACGAAGATCAACAGCTTGAAATTGTAAGCGCCAAACAAGGCAATAAAGAGGGTGAGATACCAGATATTATTTCTGAGACATTGACAGTTGAGACGCAATTACCTCTCGACGCGGAGTTGGCAGATTTTATTACCTCAATTAAAGAAAACAAAAAGCCAAAAGTTGATGGTGCAACCGGGCTGGAAGCCATGCGTGTGGCACTGGCCGTGAAGGAAAAAATAGCTGCATGCCTGACGTAATCGAAAAAGTCCCCTACCTTGATTTAACAAAAGAATTTTCCGAGCTGGAAAAAGAATGGTTTCAGCTGGTACGTACCACAGGCGCCCAGGGCAGCTTTATTCTGGGCCCCAATGTTAAAGCCTTTGAAACCGAAGTAGCAAATTACATTGGCAGCAAGTATGCCGTATCGGTGGCCAATGGCACTGACGCCTTAATGCTTTCCTTGCGTGGCCTGGGAATTGGCCCCGGCGATGAAGTGATTACCAGCCCCTATACTTTTTTTGCAACCTCGGAATCCATTAACATGGTGGGCGCCACACCGGTTTTTGCCGATATACTGCCAGGTACTTTCGTAATTGACCCAGAAAGCATTCGCCAAAAGATCAGCAAAAAAACAAAAGCAATTATGCCCGTACACTTGTTTGGTTACCCGGCCAACATGGCAGAGCTGAAAAAAATTGCCAATGAAAATAATTTAAAAATTATTGAGGACTGTGCCCAGGCTTTTGGTGCCAGTAACGGCAAACACCGCGTCGGCAGCCAGGGAGATACGGGTTGTTTCAGTTTTTACCCGACCAAGGTGCTGGGCTGTTATGGTGATGGTGGTATTATCACGACCAGCAATAAAGAACTGGTGGAACATTTGCATAAATTGCGTAATCACGGTGCTGTGAAACCGTTTGTTCATGACGAGATCGGCACCAATAGTCGGCTGGATGAGGTGCAGGCAGCGCTGTTACGAATCAAATTAAAACGTATTGACCAGGCAATAAATAACAGGAATAAAGTTGCGGCCAACTATAGCAAACAATTGCAAGACGTATTAACGGCTGTACCAGTCGGACCAGGTAATGGTATCCATGCCTATAATTTATATACTGTTCGCGCTGAAAATCGCGATGCCTTACGCCAACACCTCACAGATAATAATGTCGGCACATCACTTTGTTATCCCCAGCCATTACATTTACAACCCGTTTATTCTGAGTTAGGTTACCAAACAGGTGATTTACCCGTGTCTGAAGCCACTTGTGATGATGCATTATCCCTGCCAGTGTATCCCGATATGCCGAAACAATACGTCAATCACGTTTGTAATTTAATTATAGATTTTTATAAATAGAGCAAGAGCATGCTTGGCCCAAAAACTGATTTGATCGACTTTTCGCGAACAATTGTTAAAAGTAATTCAGATATTTGGTTTGCACATCTATCAACAAATAGAGGCATTTCTGGAATAACACCCATTAGTCAAAATGTCTATTTCCCAAGCACTCAAATATGAAAACTACAAAAATCATTTCAGAGGCAAATAGTTTCCGGCTTGGTTATCGTGGAGATATAGAAGGGCTCCGTGCTGTAGCAGTTCTGCTGGTTATTGCTACCCACGCCGGGGTTCCGTGGATGCTGGGAGGTTTTATAGGTGTAGATGTATTTTTTGTACTTTCAGGTTACTTGATCACGGGCCTGTTATTACAGGAAATCAGGGAAACGGGCCATATCAAATTACTGAAATTTTACGCTCGGCGACTCAAGCGCCTGTTACCCGCACTGTTGTTTATGGTGATTATCACATCGCTACTTGCCGCTATTATACTTTCCCCGATGGAACAGTTAAGGCACGTTGATGCTGCTCGAGCTGCATCAGTGTGGCTTAGTAATATTTATTTTCCCCTTACGAATTTTGGTTATTTTGATAAAAGCCTGGACGAAAACTTATTCTTGCATACCTGGTCGCTTGGTGTGGAAGAGCAATTTTATCTTGTATGGCCGGGTTTAATTTTATTTTTACTCGGAACCTGGAAATGGCAAGGCGTTAAACAAGATTTGTCACGGTTATTTTATGGGATGATCGCAACAACAGCATTATTTCTTGTGTTCTCGGTAATCTTGTCCTATGTGTTGCCGCTATGGGGGTTTTATTCAATGCCTTCCAGGGCGTGGCAATTTGCACTTGGTGCCCTTGTGCTGCTCTGGACAACCCAAAAAGGTAAAAACATTTCCAATATTTCCAGTCTCCATACCACGCAAAAAACTTCGCGTGTTTTAGTCATGGGCGGGTGGGCAGGAATTATTCTTATACTGGCTTCAGCATTTATCCTTGGCCCCAATCAAACGTATCCCGGTTTATGGGCATTAATGCCATCCGTTGGCGCTGCCCTGGTTCTGGCCGCTGGCTCAACCGGACATTCAGTTGGCGTTACAAAACTTTTATCAGTTGCCCCTTTGCAATGGACAGGGCGGCTTTCTTATTCCTGGTATTTATGGCATTGGCCAATGTTAATTCTGGGTGGTTTTGTTTTTATTAACAACGAGCATGTGAATAATGTGTATCTTGTTGTGCTTTCTCTTGGCGTGGCATTATTTTCCTACAAGGTAGTAGAAACGCCAATTCGACGGAATGCATTATTATCATCCAGAATCGGGCTAACAATTACTGCATCGTTAATTCTAATGTTGACAACCGTCGGAATATCGTTCGCCTGGAAAAGCACTGCTAATAGTTGGGCGCAGTCAACAGAGCAAAAAATTTATACAGACGTACGATCTAAAGTGCCCGTTATATATGGGATGGGTTGTGACGAGTGGTATACTACCGCACGCGTACGTGTTTGCGCATTTGGCGACAAGGCAGCTAAGAAAACAGCCATACTGATGGGAGACAGTATGATGGGGCAGTGGTTTCCAGCGATTGCTCCAATCTTTACTAAACCTGGTTGGCGATTACTGGTACTGACAAAATCTGCTTGCCCAATGGTTGATGAACCATTTTTTTATAAACGCATTGGCAAGGTATATGCCATATGTGATCAATGGCGCGAGCAGGCATTAAATTCGCTTGCATCCTTTAAACCAGACGTGGTTATTATGGGAGGCAGCGCCTCATACGAATATACGCGCGCCCAATGGGTTAACGGGACAAAATCCGTGTTAGAAAAAATATCTCCTGTTGCAGGAGAAGTTTATATATTAAGGGGAACGTATATTTTACCATTTGACGGCCCCGAGTGTCTTGCCCGTCGAGCCTGGCAGGAAAAGGGCGTTGCCGTAGCAGGAGATTGTAGTGCCCCGGCGGGCAGCGAGCACTTTAATGATGTGTTCAAATGGCTGGGGGAAGCGTCAGCCGATTACAATAACGTTAAGGTAATAGATTTGAATTCGCTGATTTGTCCGGGTGGCAGATGTTATGCCGAGTTAAATGGTGAAATCGTTTTTAGAGATGCACAACATCTGTCTGTTGATTTCACAAAAACCATGACCGGGAAATTGGACGGCCTGATTATGGGCAATAACAAACCAGAATCAACAAAAGCCGGGGCAGAGTGATATTTCCTGGATTTATCAGGCTACGCCTTCCAGAATAAAATCACCCGAAGGTAAACTGCAGGGTATGCCTGTAGCTAATTTACAAAATTATAAAAATACATGGCTATGTGAATTAAAATGTCCCGTGTTTCCAGCCCCATTTTTTTCTTGGCGCATCAAAAAATTCAATATAGGTTCTATCGCCGGAAATACCTAGCTCACTTTTTGTGAGTCCACACAATGCATCTGAAAGTGCGGCGGTTTTATCTTCAGACAGACCGATTGATTTAAGTTCCAGGAAAACGCAGGACTCATCGGAGCCGGCAAACATCATGGGTTGGGGTGGTGCAAACGCAACCATAACATAAGATTCAGGTTTACCCAGAATCTCCGCTACCAGGGACGATGCCCTGATTAAAAAAGCCTTTTGTTTATCCTCGTTAATCTCGTGGTTGGTTCTGACAGATAGATAAGGCATGCTTGTCTCCCGTGTAAATAATATTTAGCAGTCAATGTAACCAAAACATCATCATGAAACAACACGCACCTGCCTGTGATCGTAACCAGGCCTTTATACTTGAAACTCTGGCAGGCATATTACCGGGCAAAAAAAATCTCCTGGAAATCGGCAGTGGCACTGGCCAGCATGCTGCATACCTGGCACCACAATTCCCTAACCTCACCTGGTTTCCTACTGATCTTGAGGAAAACCTCGCCAGCATAAATGCCTGGTGTAATGACAGTCCTGCTGCAAATATTGAAACCGCCAGCGTACTTAACCTGGCGACAGGTCAGTGGCCTGTGAAATCATGTGATGCGGTTGTTTGTATCAATACGATTCACATTATTTCATGGGAGTTGGTGGAAAAACTATTTACTGGTGCGGCAAACGTTTTGTCAAAAGAAGGGGTGTTTTATGTTTATGGTCCCTACGAGTATGAAAATGAACCCTTGGCAGAGAGTAATCAAAATTTTAATGCCTGGTTACAGCAACGCGATCCTGCCAGTGGCATCAGAAAATTTGAAAAAGTAAACGAGCTTGCCAGGAAAAACGATTTGATTTTTCAGTTTGACAAATCAATGCCGGCAAATAATCGCTCTATCTGTTGGAAAAAAGTTTAGGTTAACATTATTAATTAGATAAATTTTATTAAAGAGAATCAAAATAACAATATTAATGTAGCGTGTGCTCTACGCACGATTAATTGTGCAAAACACTTATCACTTTAAATTATCTCGCCAAATTATCTCATTAGGCGAATACCGCTACGGGCCTCGTTAAGCGTGTCCTGCAACGAGGAGGATCCGGCTGATCGCAGCCGTCGCTCCAGGCCTCGGTTGATTCGACGAATCAGGCCCGGGCCTTCGTAAATCAAACCAGTATAGATTTGTATTAAATCCGCACCGGCCACCATTTTATCCCAGGCATCAGTCGCATTTTCAATTCCACCGACACCAATAATCGGTACCTTGCCCTGCAGATGGTTATAGAGTTTTCTGATTATTTCTGTGGACATTGCTTTCAGGGGCTTGCCGCTTAAACCGCCATTTTCAGTCGCGTACAACGCGTTTTCCATGCCCGGTCGTGTGACGGTAGTATTGGTAGCAATCACCGCATCAATTTTGTGTTTTAAAACCGTGTCTGCAATAGATTTTAATTCATCATCATCCAGGTCAGGTGCAATTTTAACGGCAAGGGGAACATAATGGCGCCGTGTTTGCGTCTGCACGATTTGTTCCTGTTTCAGGCAAGACAGGAGACTATCCAGGTTATCGCCAGATTGTAGCTCTCTTAGCCCTGTTGTATTGGGAGACGAAATATTGATCGCAATATAATGGGCGTGGGGATAAACGGCACGCATGGCCATTAAATAATCATCGTTTGCCTGTGATATTGGTGTAGTGGAATTTTTACCAATATTGATACCAATGATACCTTTTTTGCCAAACAGCCTGAGATTCATAAGAAACCGGTTGATACCAACACTGGGGAAACCCATGCGATTGATGATGGCATGGTCAGACTCAAGTCGAAAAATTCTCCTGCCTGGATTTCCTTTTTGAAATTTAGGCGTAACCGTACCCAGCTCTACCCAGCCAAACCCCAGGTCTGAAAAGCCCCGGGTGCAGGTGCCATTTTTATCGAGACCGGCTGCCAGGCCCACAGGGTTTGGAAAATCTATCCCCATTATATTGATGCTGAGTTTTTTTATCTGGCCAGCCATTACCATTCGAACGAGCATGCCAATACCAGGCACCATGTAAGCAGTTCTAAGCAAGCGAATTATCAGTTTGTGCGCGAACTCGGCACTAAATAAAAATAAAATCGGACGAATTAGTTTTTTGTACACGTTGTTATTATTCCGTAATTCATGATTTAGAAAACTGAAAGTCTTATGATACCGTAATGTTGTAAAATAAAATGCGTTTTTTTAATGCCGCCTGCAATTAGAGAAGTTATACGCTAGTCACAGGGGCGTTATTTAAATAAAGCTTTCGTTTTTACCCAGGTAACGCCACTGACCTTCGGGCAAATGCCCCAGCATAATTTTGCCAATGCGTACACGTTTTAAGCCAGTGACATTAACTTCTACCTGGTCGCACATACGTCGTATCTGGCGCTTGCGACCTTCAGTGAGAATAAATTTCAGTTGATCTTCGTTCAGGCGCGAGACCTTGGCCGGCTTCAGCAATTTACCATCAAGTGACAAACCATGATTGAGCAGGGCCAGTTCTTCCTGGCCAACATGGCCATCAACACGGACCAGGTATTCTTTTTCCACCGGACTGTTTTCGCCGATGAGTGTTTTGGCGACCCGGCCATCCTGGGTTAGTATCAACAAACCCTGGGAATCAATATCAAGCCGGCCGGCAGGGGCCAGGCCCTGGAGATGTTTTTGGCTGAAACGGATAGCGGTATGTTTGTCTTTATTTTTATATTTACTCCCGTCCTGGTATTTTGAGCTGTTATTAAATTGATTGGCGCGATTCACCAGCACCACGGCGGGGGTATAACCATCTTCCGCCTGCCCGGAGACATAACCCACAGGTTTATTAATCAGTACCGTCACTTTATTGTCTTGGGATTGCTGCGCCTGTTGATGCAGGACAATTGTGGCGTTGGGCGAAACCCGGGTGCCCAGTACATCAATAATCTCACCGTCTACGGACACCAGTCCCTGCTCGATAAAATGATCTGCCTCACGTCGCGAGCACAATCCCTGCCCGGACATAAGCTTGGACAGGCGAATATTTTCATTTTCTGGCTGATCGGTCATAACAGTGCGGATTATACAGGGATTCTGCTAAACTCGCCGCCCATAACAGCACAAGATAATAAGCTCAAATACATATTCGAGGAGTGTATGGCCAAGCCACTAAATAAGATTAGTTCCCGTATTACCCAGCCCAAGTCACAAGGCGCATCCCAGGCCATGCTTCTGGGCACTGGTCTGAGCGAGCAAGATCTGGCCAAGGCCGAGGTGGGCATTGCCAGTGTCTGGTGGGAAGGCAATACCTGCAATATGCACCTGAATGACCTGGCGGCCAAGGTAAAAACAGGCGTGGTCGCCGCCGACCTGGTGGGCATGCGGTTTAATACCATTGGCGTATCTGACGGCATTTCTATGGGCACGGAGGGCATGAGTTACTCACTGCAGTCCCGGGACCTGATTGCGGATTCAGTCGAAACTGTCATGGGAGGCCAGTGGTATGACGGCCTGATTGCCATCCCCGGTTGCGACAAGAATATGCCGGGGGTGCTAATCGCAATGGGGCGCTTGAATCGTCCCGCGCTCATGGTGTATGGCGGTACCATCAAGCCCGGCCATGGCAAGTCCGGCGAGACCCTGGATATCGTGTCTGCCTTCCAGAGTTACGGCGCATTTATCACCGGCAAAATAGACGAAGAGACCCGCCAGGATGTGGTTAAAAATTCCTGTCCCGGTGCCGGTGCCTGTGGCGGTATGTATACGGCCAATACTATGGCCAGCGCCATCGAGGCATTGGGCATGTCATTGCCCTATAGCGCGTCTGTACCGGCGGTTGATCCGGGCAAAGAGGCAGAATGTCTCAAAGCCGGGCAGGCCATCAGAAACTTGCTGGAAAAAGATATTTGTCCACGGGACATTATGACCCGGGCGGCTTTTGAGAATGCCATGGTGGTGGTTATGGCGCTGGGCGGTTCTACCAACGCCGTATTGCACTTAATCGCCATGGCACGATCGGTTGATGTTGATCTGCAAATTACTGACTTCCAGAAGGTCAGCGATCGCATTCCTTTTATTGCTGATCTTAAGCCCAGTGGTCGTTATGTAATGGAAGACCTGCATAATGTCGGTGGCATCCCGGCGGTTTTAAAATATTTACTGGAGAAAAATCTACTCGACGGCAGTTGTTTGACCGTCACCGGTCAAACCATCGCAGAGAATTTAAAAGACCTGCCCGCGCTTAAGGAGGGACAGGATGTGATCCTGCCTGTTGAGAAACCTATTAAAAGCAGCGGCCACATTCGAATCCTGAAAGGCAGCCTGGCACCGGGCGGAGCCGTAGCAAAAATTACCGGCAAGGAAGGTGAAAAATTTTCTGGCCCGGCAAAAGTTTATGATTCCGAAGAAGCCATGCTCAAGGCCCTGGAAACGAAAGAAATCGGCAAGGGCGATGTGGTGGTCATTCGTTATGAAGGGCCAAAAGGCGGCCCCGGCATGCCGGAAATGCTGACACCAACCTCCGCCATTATGGGTGCTGGCCTCGGCGACCATGTGGCCATGATTACCGATGGCCGTTTCTCCGGTGGCTCCCACGGGTTTATTGTTGGTCATGTGGTGCCAGAGGCACAAGAGGGCGGGCCAATAGCTCTGATCCAGGACGGTGATCAAATCACCATTGATGCCGTGGCCAATACCCTTGATGTTGCTGTCGATGCCAATGAGATGGCCAGGCGCAAGGCGGCCTGGACCATGCCCGCTTACAAGGCGACGCGCGGCACGCTTTATAAATACATCAAGAATGTAAAAAACGCATCAGAAGGTTGTGTCACAGACGAATAGGGTTTTCCGTCATTCCGGGCAAACCAGTCCAGTAGGGTGGGCACTGCCCGCCAACAACACCCGTCATTCTCGCAAAAGCGGGAATCCAGGGTTTGATCTTAAGCAAGCAAAGGTGGGCGATGCCCATCCTGCCTGCGTAAAAAAAGGGAGCAAGGTATGAACAGGAATTTTCAACATTTCAGAAAATATAGCCTGGGCCTGGCTTTATTATTTCTTCTCGTTATAACTGCCGGTTGTACATCATTTGGCGACGGTTATGACGACCCAATCAATATCCGTACTTTCAAAACCACCCATGACGAAAATAATTATATGCAAAAATATTTTCGTGCGTACATTAATCGCATTACTGATGATGACCTCGTGGGCATTTATTCAGAAACGCGCAGCGCAAGGTACACCATGAAGGTTACCGTGCTCGACAAAAAAACTGGATTTAAAAGCAAAAAATCATCTGATAGCAGTAAAAAACCTGGTTCCGGTCACTACATTGGTTATGCCATTAAAATTGACATGGTCGATAATAAAAATGGTGGCCTGGTCTGGAGCTGGGCGCCGGACAAATGGCGAGGTTATCCTACAGAACAAAAATCAATCAAATGGCTGTCAAAGTATTCATCCAAAAGAATGATCAAGGCAGGATTATTCGGGTCAAGGTATTTGCGCTAAGGTATTTTCACAAGGGTGGTTTGTGTGTGTGTGAGCTTGAATAAGCAGTCAGGACGATTATTTAAATTTTCAATCGACTCCGACCCACTGCTGTCCCACAACTCCGTCATTCCCGCGAAAGCGGGAATCCAGGTATTCTGGTTCGTAGCCTAATCAGTCACTTGCTGGATACCCGCTTCGGCTTTGGCCTTCCTGCGTCGCTCTACCTCCTGCGTCCATGCAGTCGTCCGCGGGTATGACGTGCTTCCTGTTTTATAATCTCATGTCCATACGCCGTTCAAGATCATGATATAGCTGGAATAAGTGCTTTTAATGTACTTTTTATATTTATTATGTGGGACAGTAGTGACTCCGACCCCATTGAATTACTGTAGTGACTCCGACCCCATTGAATTACTGTAGTGACTCCGACCCCATTGAATTACTAACTGATTATTTATTATGGATATTGTTACTCAGGCCTTACTAGGGTCAACGCTTGCCCAGTCTGTTGCAAAAAAAGCTGATCTAAAGTATGCGGCGATTATTGGTGGCCTGGCGGGCATGCTGGCGGATGTAGATATATTCATTCAGTCGCCTACGGACAGTTTGCTGACCATCGAGTTTCATCGTCACTTTACCCATTCGTTGTTCTTTATTCCTGTTGGTGCGTTGATCGCGGCCTTGTTGCTTTGGCCATTTTTCAGGAAACGACTTGTCCCAACAAAAATCTATTTGTATTCATTGCTGGGATACAGCATGAGTGGTGTGCTGGATGCCAGCACCAGCTATGGTACACGCCTGTTGTGGCCGTTTAGTGATGAACGTATTGCCTGGCATATTATTTCCATTGTTGACCCTGTTTTCTCGTTGATTCTTTTGCTGGCAGTCGTATTTGCTTTGCGCAGAAAATCGTTCTTAATCGCACGGACTGGTTTGTTGGTCGCTTCTTTGTATATGGTGGTTGGCGTTGTGCAATTACAGCGTGCGGAAACGTTCACCGAGGAACTGGCTGTTTCGCGAGGACATAAGATAGAACGAATGGTTGTAAAGCCGACGATTGGTAATTTGCTTTTATGGCGTTCTATTTATCAGGCCGATGGCTATTTTTATGTTGACGCAATTCGTATCGGGCCTGGCAGTAATAAGTTATACCTGGGCAACAAGATTAAACAGTTTAATTTTTCCGAGATTACCACAAAAATACCTGTAGGTTCGATACTTTATAAAGATATAAAACGCTTTCAGAATTTCTCTGATGGTTATATCGCGCTCCACCCTCAACGCAATAATATTATTGGTGATGTTCGTTATGCGATGTTAGCGACCAGCGTGTTACCACTATGGGGAATTGAGTTTGATCGACAAAAACCGGCACAGCACGCGAAGTATCAATTTTATCGAGATATAAGCGATACAGACAAACAGTTGTTCATGTCGATGTTGCTGGGCGAATAAAGCGATGTGTCGAGCAGATTAATCATGGTTTTAAACTGCCGCTGGAGAAATTTGTTAAATGTGATTATTTATAGCACTCAGTAAAGAATCAATAGGTTCAGACTCCATTGTTCCATAGCAAAGCCTTAAAAATAAAATCAATCGCTATTGATTTTAAGGGCAGCGTCTACCTCGTCTGGAAGATAACCAAATGGCCCTTGTTTGCCACTATAAATGATTTTCCCTTTCTTGATGACATAGAGCCTGATAGGCCAGGAGTTATAAGCAAACAGCAGTTTATTTTCCATGGCATCAAGCACCATATCCATGCGAAAGTTTTTCTTTTCAATAAGCCAGTTAGCCATCGTTAAACGATCTTCAATGGTTTTTGCATAGGAAAAACAAAAATCGTTTTCATTGCCGTTGTATTCTTTGTCTTGCGCGTACTGGTTAGCAAGCCGCCAGCCATCGTCAGGATGGGCCTCGGCAGTATAGATTGTCAAAAAGCGGACGCCCCGGTTTTGCCATTTATCCATGAGTCCGTGTAACTCGTCGAGTCGCTTGCGATGATGCGGACAAGTATA
This sequence comes from Acidiferrobacteraceae bacterium, assembly GCA_003228915.1. Taxonomy (GTDB): domain Bacteria; phylum Pseudomonadota; class Gammaproteobacteria; order Acidiferrobacterales; family SZUA-150; genus SZUA-150. The sequence goes on along the minus strand of QIGL01000087.1, from coordinate 1,340 downwards.
AGAGCCAAAATTTAGCACTAACGGCGAGCTGTCTTGTCCTTGATTAAAAAAATCAGACAAATGCCCGGTTTCACCATTCAGCTTAACAATCATGCCATCCGGGGCAGCCAGGCCAACAGCCACGCCAGCACGAATGCCTTTTGACCAGCGCAACAATTCCCGATTAGCAGGACTGTTATTTTTACTGCCCAGTAATCCCGCAGACTTCATAACGCTTAACATTTCATCGATATAAAAATTACCGGGAAGTTGTTTGCCCAGGTACCAAAAACCAAAATACGCTGAAATCAGCGCACTGATTCCAGCAACAAGAAAAGCGGTTGAGTTGGCCATGACATTGCCGAATAACGCTGCCGTAGTGAGCGCGCCGCCTGCCAACAGGAGACAGCTCCCCAGTATGAAAATAGTCCGTTTTACTTCTGCCGGAATGAGTGCGCCGGTCAGGATAATACGAAGCGGTCCAGCTAGGGCAATGAATACAAAAAATACGCCTGTAATCAATTGGCCAACACTGGCAGTAGCATCGACGGGAGAGGGCACGCTAATGCTCGACAACCCTGCAATGGTTACTGCAAGTCCAATGATTGCAAAAGCGAGTGCAAGTCTTTGTAACACTAAAGTTGCAGGTATTTGCGACATGGAAATTATAGGATGAGTTGTAATTTATTATCGATATCAAACATTGTGTTTTGACACCCGTTTAAATACATAAGCCACATTATCAGATGTTTTGTATCAAGTGTAGGAATAGTAGGAGTAGGGTCTTGTTTTTTGCTTTAACAAAGGCAAATGACAAGACCTGACCTAATCATTCTTGAGCCTTTTGAAAGTCTCGCTGGATGAGTTTGTGGTGCATTAATTTTCAGAGTTCTCAAAGTTATAATGCATCGCGATTTATTTTTGCTTCGGAATATAGGCTTTGGCATCATATATAAATAAAGCCCTTAACTTCTCCCAAAACTCCCCGCCCAGTATAAAAAGAGTGATAATAAAAAGAAAATCTGCGACTAAGTTCATGGCTATTCTATTATCAGCGTAGCCAACAATTACATCTGGAGCGTAGTAGATAAGATAAGCGAAAATTACATGTAGTAGCAATAAAAACAGTCCAAACCTGTATCGCCTTCGACTTACCTCGGCGCTTGGTACAATTTGTTTAAGGAAAGATAAGATTTTGTGTTTTATATAGTTAAATCCTTGTTTGCCCAGAATGATAATAGAAATAACACTAAAGATTTCTGGCGCCCCAATCAGCAGAAACGTCGAGAGCAATGTTTTTGTCTCCGTTGAGAGGTCTGAGCTTGTTACAACGGGTATAAATAATGGGCATATCCAGGCAA
>QIGL01000068.1 GCA_003228915.1 Acidiferrobacteraceae bacterium | reverse complement strand
GTCATTCCCGTAGGATAATACATCCAACACTTACAGCCGTCATTCCGGCATGTTCCTAGCCGGAATCCAGCTCTTGATCTTTAGAATCCAGAACTTGACCTTTCAGTCATAACAAACAAGATCAAATGCTTTTATTCTCTGGATGCCGGGGCACTGCTCTCGGCCTTCCCTGGCCTCCGCAGTATTAGTACATCCTGTACGTCACAAGCCCGGCATGACGATCAAGGGCAAAGTCGCTGTTATGAGAAACGTGTCGTCGTTCCGATAGGGCAATGCATTCAGCACTTACAGCCGTCATTACAGCATGACCAGAATCATCGGAGACGGCTTAGTGAGTCCATAATAAAACCCCGACTGGAAATTTATGAAGAAACCGGCCATTTTCTATCTACCCAGCTTCCACATTTCCTGCCTTTTTGTTTAAATAGCTTCCAGTTTACTTGGGGACATATATCAAATCTGCCCTGAACTATAAGCAACAAAATAAGTAAGGATTATAGCCATGGAAATAAAATGGACAATAAGTAAAGACAATCTGGTTGAGATTAATCTCACCGGCCAACTGGTATTTAAAGATTACTGTGAATTCCTGGACAAACTTGGGCCAATAGTCAGAGAGGCGGGCGAGGCGAATTTGCTGGCAATACTCCATGACTTTACCGGTTGGGACAAAGATAAGGGCTGGGAAGACTCCTCTATCGCTAATCGTAATGATGACTACATGAAAAAAATGGCAATAGTCGGTGATGAAAAATGGCGTGACCTGGTTGAGATTTTTACCTTAAAAGGTATGCGCTCAGTCGCCATTGAATATTTTGCCAGTGACAAAGAACAAGCAGCCAGAGACTGGCTCGAAACTTAAGGAAACTCTGATCAATATTTGTTTGTCATTCCGACCGAAGTGGAGGAATCTTGCTACTTCCTGATACTACTGAAGTTCCGTGGGTTGAGATCTCTCCACTACGGTCGAGATGACACCGCTACGGTCGAGATGACACCGCTACGGTCGAGATGACACCACTGCGGTCGAGATGACACCACTGCGGTCGAGATGACACCACTGTGGTCGAGATGACACCACTGCGGTCGAGATGACACCACTGCGGTCGAGATGACAATTGATCAGAGTTTCCTTAAGCATTTTTTTTGAGCGCTACGGGAAAATTACTCGGTGAAATATGTCCGTGCGCACTTTAAGTATATTTCAGTTAATTTCTAACAATGGGTTGTGGCCACGTGATGAATAAAAAAATGAGTAAAATTAAAAAACTGTCACTATTCACTATACTTATTATAGTGGTGGGCTGTACGACTGTGCCTGTATACGAAAAATTATACGGGCCAGCAACTCCCCAGGACCGGATATTGACGCCGGCTGAAATGGAAACGGGTAATTTTATTTCATATTCTGAAAAAGTTCAGCCTATCCTTAACAATCGTTGCGTGGTTTGCCACAGTTGTAATGACGCACCTTGCCAGCTGAATCTCGCGTCCATGGAAGGTGTGGATCGCGGTGTTACAAAAGAAGTAGTCTACGATGGCGCCCGTTTATTTCAACAGGACCCAACCCGAATTGGGTTTGATGCCAACAGTACATTCGGTTGGCGAAAAAAGGGTTTTACCCCGGTATTGAATGAAAGAAAGCAGGATATGAAAGCCAACCTGGATAATTCGTTACTTTATAAAACAATAGTTCTGAAAAAACTTAACCCTCAGCCTGAATCAGGTCGACTGCCTGCTGAATATGATATCGGCAACGAGTTAAGAATCGATGAAGCCTTTGTCCACCAGCAGTCCTGCCCCGATGTTGAGCGGTACACAAAGATTGAGCAGGATCATCCGCAGTGGGGCATGCCATTTGCATTACCTGGTTTGAGTCCGGATGAATTCAGAACACTGGAAACCTGGCTGGGACAAGGTGCCCGGGTAGAGCCTGCAAAAGGTCTCCCTAAAGCCATTAAAAAACAAGTTATTAAATGGGAGAAATTTCTCAACGGAACTTCAAAAAAATCCAGGCTAATGTCACGGTACGTGTACGAGCATCTGTTTGCCGGGCATATTTATTTTGATGGCGTATCAGATAAAGAATTTTTTATGCTGGTCAGATCAAGAACAGCACCGGGTGAGGAAATAGATCTCATTGCTACTGTTCGGCCTTATGATGATCCTGGCACAAAAAATTTCTTCTACCGACTGAAATATTATGATCGCGCCATTGTTGACAAGACCCACATGCCCTATGCGTTTAATGCCAAACGCATGGTCCGTTACAAGAAATTATTTCTTGGTAATGATTACGTGGTGAGAAACTTACCCTCATACGAAGAAGTTATATCCGCCAATCCGTTTAAGACCTTTGCGGCAATACCCGCAAAAAACCGTTACCAGTTTTTACTGGATGAGGCGCATTTCTTTATTAGTGGTTTTATAAAAGGCCCGGTTTGCCGGGGCAGTATTGCCCTGAGCGTGATTGATGATCATTTCTGGGTATTGTTCATGGACCCGGACAAGAGTTATATCAGCCGGGATTCAGCTTTTTTGGCCAGAGAGAGTGACGACTTAAGAATGCCTTCGGAGATAGAAAATAATGCCACGATATTGTCTGTGTGGGCTACTTACAAGGAAAATGCTACAAAATTTCTTATCAAGAAAATGGAGTACTATGCCGAAAAGTACCCGGATAACAAACGTACTTTCAACATGACGCATATCTGGAACGGTGACCGGGCTAATCAAAATGCAGCATTAACGATTTACCGCCATTATGACAGTGCCACGGTGCTAAAGGGCCTGGTTGGCGAGGTGCCCAAGACCGGGTGGGTCCTGGACTATCCAATACTTGAACGCATCCACTATCTACTGGTGGCCGGATATGATGTCTATGGTACGGTCGGGCACCAGTTATCGACTCGATTGTATATGGATTTTTTACGTATTGAGTCAGAACTCCAGTTCCTGGCATTTTTTCCAGCCAAAAATAAAATTGAAATGCATAAAAACTGGTACCGTGGTACGGACAAGACGAAAAAAGCCCTGGATTTTGTTAAAAAATATCACGCTATTCGTGAACCTGATATAGACTATAAAACAGACGATGTAAAAACCGAGTTTTACAGCATGGTCAACAAGCATCTGGGTGGCGCCCAGCAATATGTGGATTATATAAATCTTTGTACCAAATTTAAGGCACGCTGCGAGGCTGCGGGCCTGAATAAAAATACTGCCGGCATCCCTAATAACTTGCGACAGCTCAGTGATATTGGAGGACCAATCACAGATGTTTTCCCCAATGTGACATTTTTGCGTATTAAACTTGATGGTAGTTTAAAAAATGACCAGGTTTATACCATTGTCAGGAACAAGTCGTACCTTAATGTGACATCATTGATGGCCAGTGAAAATAAACGTATTAAATCAGAAGATACCATTGATATTGTTAAAGGTTTTGTTGGTTCTTATCCAAACTTTTTCCTGGAAATAAATCATAGCAACCTCAAGTATTTTACCGATCAGTATGCTGACATTGACAGTTATGAAGAATACGAGGCGTTGGTGAATCGTTTTGGCGTCAGGCGAACCAGTCCAGGGTTCTGGGAAAGTGCTGACTGGTTTTATGCAAAATATAAATATGATAATCCAGTCTATGCCGGAATATTTGATTTAAACCGATACAAGAACAGGTAGTAAAAACCAATGAGTTTTAAGGAAATACGTAACGGGGCTACTTATTTTTTTGCATTAAGTATTTTTGCGCTAGCCGGGGCGATTGTCTATTTTTCTGTACAAATTGTTAACGTGGCAACAGAAATGCCTGACCTGCTGGCCAGTATCGATAAGGTGAATGAGAATATTACGCCTGTGGTTAATGAAGTGACTGAGCTACGCAAACAAATCCCGGCAATACTCAAAGAGATTTCTGAGGTGCGAAAACAGATCCCGCCAATATTGGAGGAAGTTAAAAAAGTCCGTGAGCAGGTGCCCCCGATTCTTGAAGAGGCAAGGGAAGTGCGAGTCCTGGTGCCCGGTGTCCTGGCTGAGGTTGCAGCGACTCGCAAAGCCATTCCTCCTATGCTTAAAGAGGGCAATCGACTGATTGCTGACGCCAGCACGATTGGTGAAAATGCAGGTAAGGGAGCTGTTAAAGGTTTTTTTAAAGGTATCGTTACTGCACCCTTCAGGTTGGTTAGCGGCATGGGAAAAACTCTATTTTCAGTTGGCGGTAAAACAGAAGAAAAACTGAGCGTAGAAGATTTGGCACAGCTTGATTTGATCGGTAGTGAAATATTGGCATCGGAAACCGTAGGTGAAACAAGAAAATGGAAAAATAAAGCACAAGGCTTAACAGGCAAGTTAACCTTGTTAGCGGTTAGCCTTGGCTCCAATAAAAACTGTAAAAAATTACAAATCCAATTGTGGCATAAAGAAAAATCAATCCTCGATAAAATAACGACTATGTGTCTGGATGATAATGGTAACTGGTTTGAGCAAGATAGTCTCTCCCCAGAATATGATTAAACGTATAATTCTAATTTGACGCTTAAAATTAAGGGTCTTCTTTATGAAAATTTTTTTGACATTTCTATTGTTACAAATAGCCCTGATTTTCCCGACTATGAATTATGCTGTGGATGACTACAGTTCCTCAATTAATGCGTTTAAAAAAGCAAAAGAAACCCGACCGTTTTTTAAAAATTCTTATGGTTATGCCTTGTTTCCAAAAATTGGCAAGGGGGGCTTTGGGGTGGGTGGCGCATACGGAAAAGGTCAGGTCTATAAAGGCGGCAAGGTCGCTGGTATAACAGGCATGAGCCAGGTAACCATTGGCCTGCAAGCGGGTGGCCAGGCCTATAGCCAAATTATTTTTTTCCAGGACAAGCGTGCTTATAAAGAATTCACAACCGGAAATTTTGAATTTGGCGCCCAAGCTGCTGCTGTCGCGGTGACTGCCGGTGTCTCGGCAAGCACTAATACAACAGGTAAATCTGCTGGCAAGTCGATTGGTGGTAAAAGTGCCGGTGACCAGGTCAAGGGAGGTTATCGTAAAGGTATGGCGACTTTTACTTATTCCAAAGGCGGGTTCATGTACGAAGCTACATTAGGTGGTCAAAAATATAGTTTCAAGCCATTAGCCGGGAAAAAATAGTTTCTAAGGTTTATTTTTCTATCTGCATTTTCAGCAATATTTATATTCCTGCATGAAATATTTTCAAGACGTTGTGTTCAGGACTATTGGTCTTTCCGTAATTATTGGGTTGTTTTTTGCTGGCATCGGCAGCGTTTTTGCCGACGTTTCTCCTGATGAAACTGAAAGCCTTTTTAACGACACTGTTGACGAAACTGCCTGGGGGAGTTTTGAGCCGCCCCGTGATGAAAAATACGACTGGATACAGTTGGTATCAGGCGAGTGGCTAAAAGGCGAGATCATATCTCTTTACAATTTTTCTTTTGAGTTTGATAGCGATGAACTAGGCTTGCTCAATATTGATTGGGACGATGTTACTCAGATTCGCAGCGCTGGAATTATCAGTATGCGAATACAAGACAAAGGACTTCAGGCCGAAATATTTACTGTCGTTGGTGTGTTGTTGTTGTTTGAAAATGAAGCAGTAGTGATGGTAAATAACCAGGTTAAAACCTATAAACGCAAACAGGTTATTTCGATTGCTATGGCCAGAAATAAAGAAAGCGATCTCTGGAGAGCTAAATTATTTTTTGGTGCCAACGTCAAGAGCGGTAATAGTGATAATGTTGATGCAAACATAATAGTTAGCACAATGCGCCGCACATCCAGCTCGCGTTTTTCTATTGATTACACCGGGAACTACAGCCGCGCGCAAAATATTGAAACATCCAAAAATCACAGGTTTGATTCCTATTATGATAACTTTTTGAATAGAGAACTATTCTGGCGAGTCTATATGGCAGAGTACTTTCAGGATAATTTTAAAAATATAGCCGATCAATATTCACTTAGCACTTCATTTGGCTATAACCTGATTCGTAGCTCAAAAACAGAATGGGAAGTTTCCGGTGGCCCAGGTATATTTTATAAACGTTATGTATCTGTAGAAGCAGGTGAGGATATCGACAATACTTCGCCGTTACTGGCCTTGGGCACCAAGTATGATACCGAGATAACAAAATGGATGGACTACCTGTTTGAATTCAGGTTTCAGTTTGTTGATAAAAAGTCTGGCAGTTATAATCATTACATGATTACAACCCTGTCAATTGACCTGGTTGGTGATCTGGATCTGGATTTATCATTTGTCTGGGACCGTGTGGCAAGACCACAACCTGTGTCTGACGGAACTATTCCAAAACAGGATGATTTCCAGGTAATAGCAGGTGTGAGTTATGAATACTGAAGTATTCCTGATAAGCTCTGCTCGATTTTCATCTAGATTTATAAAGTTAATTATTAGGAGCTTTAATGAAAAGTATTAAAATACTATCCGTATTCGTAATAACAACGTTGTTTATGTCGAATCTCGTTCTGGCAGAAGAACAGCCATTACGGGAGAAATTGTCAAAAGGCCAGCTTACATTAAGCGCAGACGTCAAGGGTTGTGACAAAGACGCTGAAAAATTTTGCAAGGGTCTCGAATTGGGAAGTGAAAAAGGTTTCATGTGCATGATGGCTTATGAAGACATGTTGTCGAAACAGTGCAAACGAGGCATTGCAGAAGCAGCCCTGGCTGTCAGGCAGGGTATCGAAGCCATTAATTATTCTATTAAAGCCTGTGAAGATGATGCCGACAAGTTTTGTCTTAAGGTGCAGCCTGGAGAAGGCCGACTTGTGGGTTGCCTGAAGAAAAACAAATCAAAAGTAAGCAAAGCGTGTGTATCAGCGCTGCAAGAAACTGGTCTTTGGGATATGGGTGCCAAATAGGCAAACTTCATGGATCAAATGTTATATAACAGTTCTAAATGGCAACACGATTAGTGGAATTATCGTATATACGTGGTCTGAAATTTAATACTGTTAACGGGGCGCTTTGGTGCCCCGTTTTAGTTCTGAATGCTACAAAAGTTTGGGCGTAATTTGTGTAATTACCAATGAGGTAACGTAAAAAATTTAATGATCGCCAGACGCACGAATAAGTTCTTGTTACGAATATTGATACCGGTATTAGTGTTGCCGGCCGCGGTCTCGGCTGCGCCCGACAATTCTGCCACTGACATGGTTGAGAATACCCAGGAAGTTAAAACTGTTGTAACAAAAAAAAGGGGAACATGGCTGCCTGTGCCAATACCGGTTTCAAACCCAACCATTGGCTCTGGCTTGCAAGCTGCACTTTTATATCTGCATCCTAGTGAATCGGAAGACACCACAATCCCGGCCGCAACTAGCGGTATTATTGGCATGTATACAAATTCAGAGAGCTGGTTTGCCGGTGGCTTCCACGATACCAACTGGAAAGAAGACTTGTATCGATTCCGCGTCATAACCGGTACCGGTGAGTTTAATCTGGACTATTTTGGCAGTAGTGAGGGTTCGTTTTTTAAAGATAACCCGGTTCCATATAAAATAAAAGGTGATGTTTTTATTACCCAACTGCTCAGGCAGATACCAGGCACCAAAGACTTATATCTTGGTTTACGTTATACGTACATCAAATCCACTGTAGAGTTTGACCTGGCCAAAATATTTCCAACCTATCCAGCCCTGCCCGCATTGGCCGCGAATTTGAAAAATTCAGGGTTGGGGCTCATGTTTACATTCGATAGTCGTGATAACAGTTATTATCCCACATCTGGCAGCATTGCCGAGATCGTATGGATGCGGGACCAGGAAGAACTCGGCAGTGATTTTGACTTCGACAAAGTTACTTCATACTATAATTATTATATACAGTTAACTGATAAAGATACCCTGGCACTACGGCTGGACCTGGATGCCGCCGATGGTGACACTCCGTTTTATTTATTACCTACGCTTAAAATGCGTGGTTTTGCCAATGGTGTTTACAGAGATAATAGTAGCATGTCTGGCCATATTGAATGGCGACGAAAATTTCTGCCTCGTTGGGGGTTCATAGCTTTTTATGAAGTAGGTAGTGTTGCTGACTCAATAAAAGAATTGTATGAAGCAGAAGATATTACGTCATATGGTGGCGGATTACGCTGGCAAGTTACAGAAGATAAAAAGCTGCACCTGGGTGTTGATGTGGGGTTTAGTGGCGGTAATACGGCCGTGTATGTACAAGTGGGGGAAAAGTATTGATCTTTTCTGCTTGTTACTTCGAGGTTTTAGATAATAAAATTGGCTGATAAAATTTTTTGAGATTTCTTTTGAGAGATAAGGCTATGGAAATAAAAATTAGTAATCACAGTACAATCAGGAGCTACGGTCTTTTTGCCTGGGTTTTGTTACTATTTCTCGTCACCCCTGTACCTGTTTTAGCACAGGAAGCACCGGAGGCACCAACATTAAAAGATGTACTGAAAGATCCAGCCAAGCCAGAAGCTGCGGTTGATGTCGCCCCATCGGATAAAGAAAAAATTAAAAAACTGGTCAAGCTGGGCCCCGACGATGAGTTTGGTCGCGGTGTGCCCCGAGATAGCATGGCCGGGTTTTTTGCCGCAGTTCGAGAGAATGATTTAAAACGTGCCGCAGAATATCTGGATCTTCGTTATCCACCAAGAGGTTACCAAAAATCTGATGGCCCGGAGCTGGCAAGGCAGTTAAAAGTAATCCTTGACCGAACATTGTGGGTTGAGATGGATTTACTTAGCACGGACCCGAAAGGCCATAAGGATGATGGTCTGCCCCGGTCTCGCGACCTGGTAGGCCAGATACAGGCTGGCAAAAAAAGATATGACATCCTGCTACAACATGTCCCCCGTGAAGATGGTGTTCTTATCTGGAAGATTTCCAAAAAGACTGTGCGCAACATTCCGGTATTGTATAAAGCGCATGGATACGGGTACATTGGTGAAAAGCTTTCAGAAATTTTTCCGGTAAGTAGTTTCATTGGGCTCGAAATCTGGCAATGGATTTTTTTATTACTCATACTTGCAGCAGTTACCATAGTCGCATTTCCGATTGTGCGTGTAGCAAGCTGGCTAGTATTAAAAAAGAAGTACGCGCTTAGTGAACTTTTTGCCAGGTTTATTAATGGCCCTCTGTATATCTTGTTAGTCCTGATTCTTTTTCGCAACTACTATGATCTCATCCACCCTTCACTGACGGCACGGGCTGTTTTCGAAGCCGGTACCATATTCAATATTGTTCTTGCATGGATGCTAATTCGCCTGGCAGGTCTTTTCCGGGAGTACTGGGCAATTAATCTCAAACAACGGGGCCGGGAAAATGCAATCGTATTGTTGCGACCCGCATTCGCTATTATCAATGTACTAATAATATTTTTTGCAACGATCATATGGCTGGATAATATCGGGTTCAGCGTCACGACAGTGCTGGCAGGCCTGGGCATTGGCGGCATCGCTGTTGCCCTGGCAACGCAAAAATCTATTGAAAATATTATCGGTGCTTTAACACTTTTCGCGTCAGCACCGGTACGCGTTGGTGATTATTGTCGCTTTGGAGATAAAGAAGGCACCGTAGAAGAAATTGGGTTACGCGCAACAAAAATCAGGACCCTCGAACAATCTGTATTGTCGGTTCCCAATGCCGAGTTTGCCAGTATGCAAATTGAAAATCTTACCGGGCGTGCAAAATTCAGGTTTAGTCCAAAAATCAGGCTTCGTGTTGATACCTCACCAGACCAGGTCCGTTACATATTAATAGCGTTCCAGGAAATGCTTTACGCGCACCCAAAAGTAATGGAAAAACCGCTACGGGTACGGTTTGAAGGATTTGGCGAATTTTCTTTTGATATTAAAATTCATTGTTACATAGACGTAAAAGATTTAGCCGAGAATCTAATTGTTGCGGAAGATCTTAACTTGCGGATTCTGGAAATTATTAGTGAGGCAGGTTCGGAAATCGCAATCCCTGCTTCTATCGAGTACCATGCAAATGTTCGCAAGCCAGATGAATCGGCTAGACAGAAAGCAGAAGCTGTTGTCAAACAGCGGCGTGATAGTGGCGATGTAACAATGGAGTTGACCCCGGAACAAATCAGGAAAATTAAAAATACCATTGAGTTTACATAACTGATCCTCCTGGTGTTCGCATCTCGGTATGCCCGATACCGAGCGACCCAAGCAGGCACTACAAGTTATTGTTTCTTGACCTGCTCCCGGAGTGAGTCCTGTTTAACCTAATTAACCTTAACGAATATGGTGCTATTAGCATAAGGCCCTTGTTTACACTATTTTCAGTAGCTGATAACTAAAGTTCGGAATTGTGAACATATTCAAATTACTGCATACTGCTGCACAAATAACGGTGAATATCCTGCCCAACTTTTTAATCAAGTCACAATTTTAAAGATGTATAACATGACCACGAAAAAAACCAAAAACCTTGTATCGTTATTTACACTGATTATATTTTTGTCAGCAAACAGCTATGTCTCTGCTGAACCCAAGTCCAACGCCGATCTTGCCAAGGCCGCCCAAAATCCGGTTGCAAGCATGATCAGCTTACCGTTTCAAAATAATACAAATTTTGGCATTGGCCCCAACGACGAAACACAGAATATGTTGAATATTCAGCCTGTGTGGCCTGTATCGCTGAGCAGTGACTGGAATTTGATTACCCGAACAATTGTACCCGTCATAACCCAGCCTGATATTTTTACCAATGATGGCCAGATAACAGGACTTGGCGATATTACATTTACAGCTTTTGTGTCTCCAGCAAAGTCCGGCAAGCTTATTTGGGGCGTGGGGCCAGTATTTCTATTGCCGACTGCATCAGACAAGACCCTGGGTGCAGAAAAGTGGGGCGTGGGGGCATCGTTCGTGGTCCTGGCGATGCCAGGTAATTGGGTGGTAGGTTCATTGATTAGCAATGTCTGGTCTGTGGGTGGTTCCGGTAACCAGGATATTAACCTGTTTACCTGGCAATACTTTATTAACTACAACCTGCCCGATTCCTGGTACTTAACCACCGCGCCCATTCTTACCGCAAACTGGGAAGCCGATAGTTATGGCGACAGGTGGACAGTCCCCTTTGGTGGTGGCGGTGGCAAGATTTTCAAAATTGGCAAACAACCTGTAAATGCCCAGGTGAGTGCCTATAAAAATGTCCAAACCCCTGAATTTGGCCCTGACTGGCAACTTAGAGTACAACTGCAATTTTTATTTCCAAAATAAATAAAGTATGTAAAGAAATTATGCGAGACTGGGTCCTGATTAGTCAGAATTAGCGTTGCCAATAATAATTTAACCAAGGGTGAATTCTGTGAAAAATAATACAAACAACGTCTGTCGATATAGCATAACAGTTATTGTAAGTATTTTTATCCTGCTTACTAGCGCTGCCAATGCCGATTATGCCGGCAGTATTCTGGGCAACAAGGAAGATATCAAAAAAGGCCTGAGCAATAAGGGCAAAAAGCCACTTAAAGAAACAGGCTACTCTCCTTACGCCGGCCAGAATTACCCGACGAAAGTGTTATGGGGCGATACCCACTTACATACTAACCTGTCCCTGGACGCCCGTGCATTTGGCGTCACCCTCGGTCCGGCACAGGCCTATCGTTTGGCCCGTGGCGAAGAAATAACCACCTCACTTGGTGAACGCATTAAGCTGTCCCGTCCTCTCGACTGGCTGGTGGTGGCCGATCATTCCGATGCCATGGGCGCCATGGATGAGGTGGTAAAAGGCAATCCTGAACTGATGAAAGACCCCAAGGCCAAGGACTGGAACGAGAGAATTAACAAGGGCGGCGATATTGCGCTGGCCGCTACCATGGAAATTATTGAGACCTTTACCGGCATCACGGGTGAGAAAGTTCCGGCAGTATTGACTGAGAAAAAGTTTGTTCGCTCAGTATGGGAGCGTTATCTCGAAACGGCAGAAAAATTTAATGATCCTGGTCGCTTCAGCACAATCATCGGCTATGAATGGACCTCGACAGATGGCGGCAATAACCTGCACCGCAATGTGCTCTATCGTGATGGCGGCAGTCATGCCAAACAAATGCTGCCTTACACGGCCGCTGAAAGTTTTAATCCCGAAGATTTATGGAAGTGGATGGCCAGGTATGAGAAGAAAACAAAAGGTAAAGTACTGACACTGGCCCATAATGGTAACCTCAGTAATGGCATTATGTTTCCCGAGATTAATCCTGTCACTGGCAAACCGCTGAGCAAGAATTACGCCAAGGCCCGGGCACGCTGGGAGCCCCTCTACGAAGTGACGCAAATTAAGGGCGATGGCGAGTCACACCCTTACCTATCCCCCAATGATGAATATGCCGGACACGATGTACTCTGGGACAAAGGTAATTTGGGGCCCGTCGTTAAAAAGAAAAACATGCTCCAGTACGAGTATGCCCGCGAAGCATTGAAGAACGGTCTGAAACTTGAAGCAAAGCTGGGCACCAACCCTTATAAATTTGGCATGCTGGGTTCGACCGATAGCCATACCTCGCTGGCCACGGCTGATGAAGATAATTTCTTTGGCAAACATACGGGCAAAGAACCCACGACCGATCGCTGGAAAAAGCTGCTTGCTGAATTCGGCGAGGTAAAATTTGTTGGCTGGGAGATGGTCTCGTCCGGTTATGCCGGAGTTTGGGCCAAGGAAAATACCCGGGCAGCCATCTGGGATGCACTGCAACGTAAAGAAGTTTATGGCACTACTGGTCCGCGCATGACGGTCCGGTTTTTTGGCGGCTGGAATTTTTCTAAAATGGATGCACAGCATCGTGCCCCCGGTCTGATAGGTTATAGTAAAGGCGTACCCATGGGCGGTGATCTCAAAAAGGCACCGCGTGGCAAGGCGCCAACATTCCTGGTCGCTTCTTTAAAGGATCCTTACAGTGGCAACCTGGATCGCATTCAAATTGTAAAAGGCTGGCTGGATAAAAAAGGCAAAACCCACGAAAAGGTTTATGACGTAGTTTGGTCAGGTAATCGTAAACCGGGTAAAAATGGCAAGCTACCCTCAGTCGGTAATACCGTTGATGTAAAAAACGCCACCTGGGCCAACACCATTGGCGCCTCGGAACTTATTACCGTCTGGAAAGACCCGGACTTCAATCGTAAACAACGGGCTTTTTATTATGCCCGCGTGATCGAAATTCCAACACCACGCTGGACAGCGTATGACGCCAAACGCTTTAACGTAAAAATGGCAAAAAATGTGCCTATGATCACGACGGAACGCGCCTATACGTCACCAATTTGGTATACGCCCTAGTGCGCGATTTAAATCATCGCTGTTTTATATATTTACATCTGTAGATAATTTAGAAAATAACTTTTTAACATTTGACTGAAAAACAGGAAGAGACTATGAAATATTTTCAAGTTCTAGTGCTGATCTCGGTGGCAATGTTGTTACAAGCATGTGACAAAACACCAGAGCAAACTACTGAGAATAAACCTGAAGTACAGGAGCAGGCCACCACAATAGCGGAAAAACCCGTTAAGTTGAGTGATGCCTATAACGGCAAAGTCTACTCACCTTATGCAAAACGTAATATTCCCATGCGACCGCTGTGGGGGGATTCACATCTTCATACCAGTCTGTCAATGGATGCGGGCCTGTTCGGTAATCGTCTGCCACCTAAAGATGCCTACCGCTTTGCACGTGGCGAAGAAGTTATTTCATCTACCGGTCAAGCGGTGCGTTTGTCTCGTCCACTGGACTGGCTGGTCGTGGCCGATCATTCTGATGGCATAGGATTGGTTAGCGATATTGCCGCGGGCAAAGCCGAACTGATGAAATTTGAGCAGGCGGCTCGCTGGAACAAAGGAATGAAGGCAGGCGGTGAGGAGTCGGTCAAGGCGGCGTATAATCTGATAGAAACGTTTGCCCAGGGTAAAATGGATCCAGAGATGCTGGGGATGTATTCGCCCGGTGCGAAAGTCTTCAGGAATCTATGGGAAAGTGTGATTGCCGATGCGGAAACCTATAACGACCCGGGTCGGTTTACGGCGTTCATTGGTTTCGAGTGGACCTCGTTAATAGAAGGGAACAACATGCATCGGGTCGTTATTATGCGTGATGGTCCGGTCGAGGCCAAACAAGTGGTGCCGTTCACCATGACCGCACCCCAGGGCAGCCCCGATCCCCGTGATTTATGGAAGTACCTGACCGATTACGAAAACAAGACCGGCGGCAAAATACTGGCCATTGCTCATAATGGTAACCTGTCGAATGGCATTATGTTTCCGCTGGACGCGCAATGGAATGGCAAAAAGCTTGATGAAACCTATGTTACCCAGCGCGACAAGTGGGAACCGCTCTACGAAGCCACGCAAATCAAGGGCGATGGCGAGACCCATCCGTTCCTGTCTCCCGATGACGAGTTTGCCGATTATGAGAACTGGGACATCGGAAATCTGGACGTGAGCGTGGCCAAGACCAACGATATGCTGGCCGGCGAATATGCCCGTGAGGCGTTGAAACGGGGTTTGGAGATCGAGTCCAAACTCGGCACCAACCCTTACAAGTTTGGCATTGTTGGCGCCACCGACAGTCATACTTCTCTGGCGACCGCCGGTGAAGATAATTTTTATGGCAAGCATACAGGTTATGAGCCCAAGCCTGACCGCATGACGCATCCATTTATGAAAACCGATAGCGGCACGATCATGGGATGGCAAATGGTCGCGTCAGGATTGGGTGCTGTTTGGGCCACCGAGAATACCCGCGAGGCTATTTGGGATGCCATGAAACGCAAAGAGGTGTATGGCACCACAGGTCCGCGCATGAGTGTGCGCCTGTTCGGCGGCTGGGATTTTACCAAACAGGATATAAATTCGCGGACTGCGGCCAACGTGGGATATAAAAAAGGCGTGCCCATGGGTGGTGATTTGCGCGCCAAACCCAGTGATGCCAAGGCGCCAAGTTTTATGGTTTATGCGCTGCGTGATCCCATTGGCGCCAATCTTGATCGTATCCAGATTGTCAAAGGCTGGTTGGATGACAACGGCAAGACCCAGGAAAAAGTTTACGATGTAGTCTGGTCTGGTAACCGTAAACCGGGCGCGAACGGCAAGTTGCCCGCTGTCGGCAACACAGTGGACGTGAAAAATGCTAACTGGACCAATACTATTGGCGCAGCTGACTTGGGAACGGTCTGGACTGATCCCAATTTTAATGCAAACCAGAAGGCTTTTTACTATGCACGGGTGCTCGAGATTCCAACGCCACGCTGGACAACTTATGATGCCTTTCGTTTTGGTGTTGAGATTCCCAAGGGCGCGCCGACCTCGACCCAGGAACGCGCTTATACTTCACCAATCTGGTACACACCTGAAAAATAACCTGGAGATTTTGATTGCTAAAGAAATGGTTACGAGAGCCCCTGGTGCATTTTTTGTTCATCGGGGGTTTGCTCTTCCTGGCATATAGTTTGCAGAATGACGGGTTCTCCGATCAGGACAAACGCATTGTGTTCACCCAGGCCGATATTAATCGACTGGTATTGTTATGGGAAAAGCAACGGCAACGGCCCCCGACACAGGTTGAACTTGAGGGTTTGATTGAGCAGCAGGTTCGAGAGCAAGTGATGTACCGCGAAGCATTGGTCATGGGGCTGGATCAAAATGACAGCATCGTGCGCCGGCGTTTGGCACAAAAAGTTGAGTTTATTTCTGCCGACCTTGCAGCACAGGTTGAACCGTCCGAAACTAATTTGGCCGAGTACCTGGCTGCTCATCGTGACAAGTTCGAAATACCAGCCCGTATTAGTTTCGTACAGGTTTACCTGAGTACCGATAAACGCGCTACTAACGCGCAGGCAGAGGCTACCCGGTTGCTCGCTGCCCTGGAAAAAGCAGGCTCGGGTGCAGACATTAGAAAATTCGGCGATCGTTTTATGCTCGGTCAGCAGCACGAACAAGTAACTGAATTTGAGGTAACACGTCTATTTGGACAGGTGTTCGCAGAAAAATTATTTTCCTTGTCGGTTGGTAACTGGCAGGGCCCGGTGCCCTCCGGTTATGGTCTGCACATTGTACGAATAGATAATAAGACGGTTGCTCGCCAGCCTGAATTGAAAACAGTACGAAACAAAGTGCGCGATGAATGGATGAATGAACAACGTCGTGTGGTTGATAAGGCATTTTATAATAGTTTGCGCCAGCGTTACGAGATTGTCATAGAAGATCCCAGGCTTATTAAACCTGCCCAAAAAGAGACCGCTGCGAGCGCTGGCTAATGGGTCGGCGAATAGTTTTCAGTTTATTCTGGTTGTTGCAGATTATCGCAATACCGGCATCTGTCGCCGACGAAATTCGTCCCGGCTACCTGGAGTTGAAAGAAAATAGCCAGAATGTATTCTCGGTATTGTGGAAGGTGCCGGCCAGGGGCGATAAAAAATTAAGCCTGTCCGCAAAACTTCCCCCCGGTTGCCAGGATAAAACCCAACCCCATGCACAACTGATTAATAACGCCTATATTCAACGCTGGTTTGTGTCATGTGATGGCGGTTTGATAAAACAGTCCATCTCTATCCCGGGCCTGGCCGCGACCAATACCGATGTATTGGTACGACTGGAATTTCGCAACGGCACGTCCCAGTCTGTTTTATTAACCCCCTCAAAAAATTCATTCCAGGTTCCGGCTGTAGCCTCAAGCCAACAGGTTATTGGCACCTATACGTGGTTAGGCATTACCCATATTCTGTTTGGCATTGATCATCTTTTATTTGTGTTTGCGTTATTATTAATTGTTAAAAGTAAAAGACTGCTACTCTGGACCATTACCGCGTTTACTGTTGCCCACAGCCTGACCCTGGCAGGCGCGACGCTTGGTTTGGTTTATGTGCCGCAACCACCAGTAGAAGCCATTATTGCCTTGAGTATTTTATTTTTGGCCATGGAAATTGTCCATGGCCAGCGCGGACGTCCCGGGGCCGCTACCAGGTGGCCATGGATGGTGGCATTTATTTTTGGTTTATTGCACGGCTTTGGGTTTGCCGGGGCATTGGCCGAGGTTGGTTTGCCGCAACAGGCTATTCCGCTGGCATTGATATTTTTTAATGTTGGTGTTGAGTTAGGACAGCTAATGTTCATTGCAATCGTGCTGGCACTGGGCTGGGTCTTGCACCGGTTGCAGCAACAAAAATTTTTGGAAAAGGCAGAGACAGTGGCCATGTATTCAATTGGCAGTCTGGCCAGCTTCTGGTTGTTTGAGCGAATCAGTGCGTTTTAGTGTCTGCTCCAGTTTATTCAGCATGGTCTGAATTTTTACCGGTTTTGCGCCCCATTTCATAGTCTCCCTAATACCGCCTTTCACTGGACCACAAAATTAGCCAGAATTACAGCCTGACGATTGAAGTTTGAATAATGTCAGAGATAGCGTATGAATTTCCCCTAAAACTGTATTTGTATTAAAAATCCGTGATGTATTTCTGGTGGCATAATTGCCATTCATGCCCATTAGCTATTACACTGATAGAATAAGGTTTCTTTACGGGGGATAATAATATAATAACTCCAAATCGTGCGACGTTATCAGACAGTGAACACTGGTCGTTATCGGTTTGCCCGACAGATAGCGAGGCACTGGTCGTGGTTGCTGCAGGGGACTGGCGGCTAAAAAATAATCTACCGGATATCGGTGGTCTTCGTGCCTATCTCAGTGACCACTCGGGTTATCAACAACTCGGGTTCGATACTGGACAGCTTGCCCACTGGGACACCGGGTTTTGCACTTTTTTACTCAGCGTGATCGAGTTAACGAAAAGTACCGGGATAAAAGTCGATTTATCGGGTTTGCCCGAAGGTGTGTTTCGCCTGCTGACTTTGGCAACGGCTGTACCACAAGTTAAAGATACTGGCCGCCAGCCCCAGGCGACAGGTAATCTCCATAAAATTGGCCAGGCCACCATCGATTTTGCCAATGGCATACCAGCCGCCATGCATTTCCTGGGTGAGGCCGCACTTGCCTTCATACAGTTCTTCAAGGGCAAGGCGCAATACAAACGCGCCGATCTTTTTTTAATTATTCAGGAAGTCGGTCCTAACGCTTTACCTATTGTAACCCTGATCAGTTTTTTGGTTGGTTTAATACTCGCTTATATGGGCGCCGTGCAATTACAACAATTTGGCGCCCAAATATTTATTGCCGACCTGGTGGGCATTGGTATGGTGCGCGAAATGGCAGGTTTAATGACAGGCATTATTATGGCAGGCCGATCCGGGGCGGCCTTTGCTGCCCAGTTGGGCACCATGCAAGTGAACGAAGAAATTGATGCCTTAAAAACACTGGGCATCTCGCCAATAGAATACCTGGTTTTACCACGCATGCTGGCCTTGATTATGATGGTACCCTTGCTTGCCCTGTATGGCAGCATTGTGGGCATGATTGCCGGCATGGTGATAGCAGTTTCCGCTTTCGATGTGACGGTATTTGAATATTACAACCAGACTCTGCGTGCCCTGGATATGCAACAGTTTCTGGTTGGATTGAGCAAGGCCACTGTTTATGGTGTGTTGATTGCTTATTCCGGTTGTTTGCGCGGAATGCAAAGTGGACGCAGTGCCTCGGCCGTAGGCGAAGCGACAACTTCGGCGGTGGTAACCAGTATTGTGTTAATCGTGGTGGCGGCGTCCATACTGACTATTGTATTTCAGGCACTTGGTATTTAACCGGGATTTAATATGGCTGCAACTGAACAACAAGCTTCACCTGATCGGGCCCACATAAGTTTGTCTGATCTCACCATGGCCTACGGCGATTTTATCATTCAGCGTGATTTAAGTTTTGATATCAATCACGAAGATATTTTTATTATTATGGGCGGCAGTGGTTGTGGCAAGAGTACCTTGTTAAAACATTTGATTGGTTTAATGGCGCCCGTAAGGGGTGATATTGAATATGATGGGGTTAATTTCTGGAAATCATCGCCACAGGAGCAGGATAAACTGAAACACCAGTTTGGGGTTCTATTTCAAAGCGGCGCGCTCTGGAGCTCACAGACCCTGGCCGAAAACGTCGCCTTATCGATTGAAGAGTATACTGATTTAGGCAAAAAACAGATCAGTGAAGTAGTCTCCTATAAACTGGCGCTGGTAGGACTGGCCGGTTACGAAGATTTTTATCCATCCGAGATCAGTGGCGGCATGCGCAAGCGCGCCGGGTTGGCGCGCGCCATGGCGTTAGATCCGGAGATATTATTTTTTGATGAGCCATCAGCAGGGCTGGATCCGATTAGCGCAAAAAGACTGGACGAGTTGATACTGGAATTACGTGACAGCCTGAAAACCACGGTAGTGGTTGTCACCCATGAGCTGGCCAGTATTTTTGATATTGGCAATAATTCTGTCTTTCTGGATGCCGAAACGAAAACCATGATCGCCACGGGTGATCCCAGTAAACTGCGTACTGACTGCCCTGAGGCAAAGGTACGCGAATTTTTAAACCGGGGGAAAACATGAGCAAAAAAGCCAATCCCACCATCATCGGTGCTTTTATCGTTGGTGCAATCGCCATCGTGACCATCCTGATCCTGTTATTAAGTGGTAACGTGTTATTTAAAAAAGAAGTACAAGCCATAATGTATTTTGATGGCTCAGTAACCGGGTTAAATGTGGGAGCGCCGGTCAAGTTCCGTGGTGTAAAAGTCGGTACTGTGACAGACATCAAGTTAATTTTTGATAATCAAGCGAAAACCATTCAGGTTCCTGTACTTGTGGAAATTGACA
Organism: Acidiferrobacteraceae bacterium; assembly: GCA_003228915.1. Lineage (GTDB taxonomy): Bacteria > Pseudomonadota > Gammaproteobacteria > Acidiferrobacterales > SZUA-150 > SZUA-150. The sequence continues at coordinate 7,437 of QIGL01000068.1, read as the reverse complement.
GGGAAAGTTACCTGGTTAAGCTGAAGGATAAAACTGTAAAAGCCAGTGAAGCACTTATTGATACCTCTGGGTATGCTGCACAAGGCTTACATGCACAGCTAAAACTCAATAGTTTGTTAACCGGTCAATTGTATATTGAACTTGAATTTTCACCTGGCACCAAGTTTAATTTTCATGGTGATGGAACAATAAGAGAAATTCCTACTACTACCACGACGATGCAGGAAATCACCAAAACTCTTGAAGAATTTCCGATCAAACAAGTATTAAAAGATATCACCTCGGCCATGGCCAGCATCGATAAAATATTGTCAGATCCGGTGATCCTTGAAACGATAAATTCTCTCAACCGAACCCTGAATCTGGCAGAAAAAACCTTCAACACTGCCGATGGTATACTGCGTGAGGATTCGCAGTTGGTGTATTCCATGCAAGATGCCTTTAATGAGGTAGCAGGTGCGGCCCGCTCAGTTCGTAATCTGGCGGATACACTGGAGCAACATCCAGAATCACTGTTACGGGGTAAACCCACAGGGGGAAATTAATATGAAGTATGGTTTATACTTTTTGATGCTCATGCTTATACTCTCCATGGCTGGATGCTCTGCAACAGCGCCATCCAAATATTATGTGCTCAGCCCGATCAAAGATACCGCCACTGCTTCGTTTCCTGATGCCGATAAAATATGGGTGATTGGTGTCGGCCCGATAAAATTTCCGAAATATCTTAACCGCTCACAACTTATCCGCCTTACTGGTGACAATGAAGTGGCAGTAGAAGAATTTAACCGCTGGGCAGAGCCGTTTGACGAAAACTTTACCCGTGTTTTGCGAGCTAATTTAACCATGTTACTGGCTTCCAGTTACGCCATAGATTATCCCTGGAAACGTGCAATGAATGTTCAATACCAGGTAACACTGGATATCCACCAGTTTGAGGCAGACCCTGGCGGCAACGTAAACATGACGGCGCATTGGGCGATATTTAATTTAAAAAAAGGCAAGAAGCTGGAAGTCGCTCGAAAGTTTAGCTATAGCCAAAAAATTGATGGCATAGATTATGTAAAAATTGTCGCTGAACAAAGCCGGGCGCTTGAGATGTTAAGCAGGGACATTGCCACAGAGATGCAAAAGCTCTTGAATTAGCGAAATACGATTTAGCGCCAGAGTTTTGTAATTATTTCTCCAATAGGGAAAAACAGATTATGCGATATTCAGGTGCAAGCGGAAGAAAATCTTCTTAGGAGGAGGCAATGGTTAAATATTTACCCGGATTATTTGGTGCTATCGCCGGTTTTGTGTTGTTGCGGTTTATCGGGTGGCTTAATTCCTGGATGCTGGAATTTTCAGCTTTTCTGGCAGCTTACCTGTTTGTCGCGATTTCGTTGGAAGCGGCGCTGGTTCGATACAAAGGCAAGTAGCATGGGAAAGTTTTAGGAACTGTACCCGTGCTTGACAGAATCTTGCATCGATTGAAGCAAAAAATTTACTGGATAAGATAGAAACGGCGGGGATAAATTCTATTGGTTGCCTGAATGAATTAGTTCTAAAGTTAATAATGGCTTACCAGTTTTTCTCTGACCTCAGTTACTCTTTTTATCAGGCGTGTTTTATTTTCGTCAGGCACGGTTTTTAATTCACTGACACGGTCGTTATAATCCTGGCTGCTAGCCAGCATTTCCTGCGCCAGCTCATGGTGACGCTCATCAGGAATACCGGCATGACTGGCAAAACGGGCAACTGCTTGCGCAAGTTTTACCGGTGTCTCCTGTTTATCCACCAGTTCACCGTAATTTCCAAACGGCATCACGCTTAACAGGTCATGTTGTGAATAGGCGCGCATGGGTGTGGGGTCATATACCGGCGTGAAGCTGCGTTTGTTATCTCCAGCATGCCTGTCATAAATAGATAAATTCTCCAGGTGCAAATCACCATTACCGGTGAGTAACGCCAGCAGCAAACGTTTAAATAAATGTTCTTTTGCTGTTACGGGATCGCTGACAATTTTGACGGCAGATTTATCAATGGCCTCGGATATGAGATCATACTGGTAGTCAAAATTATTATTCAGTGGCGCACCGGACGCCAGTATCGAGTACAGGGTTTCGGTATAGAGCGGGTTGTCATCCTGGTCGCGATCAAACCGCTCCACAGCCAGTGCTGGCATGCCTTTGAAATTACAGGCCCAGTAACGGGGCACCGCAAACCCTGCCTGGCGATGTATATCCAATGCCAGTGTTTCGAGCTCAATAATACCCGGGTAGCGATTCTTCTGTTCAAACTTGAGCACCACGTCAGTCACGCCTGGTGTTTTCTGGCGCGTAGGTAATCCAATGCGGCCATCCCAGCCTGACGCTGGAATTGACAATAACAACTTGGGGATCGCGCCACCGACGCTTGGGGTCGGGCCCACGGTTTGTATCAGCACCTCAATGTCATCCTCAAACCAGGTCATGAATTCTTTCAGGGAAAAACTCAGTTCGTCAGTAACTTCACTTAGCCTGTGGTCAGGGATATTGTGGTACCAGCCCTCGGCTATTTCATCGTTTTCAAACAAATCAATATGGCCAATGCCACCATGGCCGGAAATTTTTAGAATCTCCCAGTCGGCATCGAAACCAACCAGTCCTTTTTTATCCTGGGTGGCGAGATATTTAAGTGCCAGGTTGCGCTGGAAATTGTCCTGCTGCCGGGGCGGAACCAGGGATTGTAGTGGTGGCAACAGGTCAAACTTTTCAGTGCGCGGTCGACTGATGGTGGTTTTGCCATAATATTTTGGCGCATACACCAGTCCCAGGCCGGGCAGATCCTGCTCCAGGTAATGATCGTCATAGGTGAAACGACACTCTTTGTCGGTCACATACAACCGGCCCATACGTCTGGGCGTGCCCCCCAGGCGGGTCCAGATGACGGCTTCTTTGTCTGTATTGTCGGTACTCATGACGGAAACAGGGTACCGTCATTAATTTGATCAACCACGGGATTATCAGGCAACAGCTTGATATGCAGGCCCGCAATCCGGGCCAGGTCGGCAAAGGTCTTGAGGCTGATATTCGGGTTTTTTTTGGCGCGCGACAGGGTTTCTTGCCGTATCCCGGCACGTGCCGCCAGTTCACCCTGGCTAATGTTATTGGCCTTGGCAGCAGCGATAATTTCATTAATCAAGTCAATTTGGCTCATAATTTGATAATTTAGTCATAATAATGGTTTAATTATAAATTAATTGATAATTAACGCAAATTATAATTATGATATTATTATCAATAATCATAATTATTACATAAATATTGATAAATAAGTCAATAATTTTGAATATTTAGGGGGTGGGGGTAAAAAAACGTACTTCCTGCTTAAATAATGAGATTGAATGTTCGCTAGAATGTCCGCAGTTTATTGACGCCGACTGTTAACTGCGCCACCTATTTTTATTGTATTAGTGCATGTTTAAACATATCTCCAGACTTGGCCTGGTCCTGCTGCTGTTGCTGACAGCGGCTTGTTTTTCTATTCCAGCACAAACACGGCTTGTTTCAGGAACCACGAATACCAGTATTGAAACTGTCGCTGAGCCTGTACCCGCCGAATGTAGCCTGGAGAATATGCAGGCAGCATTGGTGAATCCTGCCAAGCCAATGCAGTTACTTGATCCGGATAAAATATCCATTATTAACTGGAATATTTATAAAGCACAAAAAGATAACTGGGCCGCTGATTTCAAAACCTTTATTAAGGGGCAAGACCTGGTGCTGATTCAGGAGGCGGTGAACCGCCCGGATATCATAAAATTACTGACAGCCCGGCAACCCTACTGGCAACTCAATACCGGTTTTTATTATGAGGGCGCTGAAGCAGGCGTTTTGATCGCTGCTACTGTACCCCCAATTTTTAGCTGTGGCCTGCGTACTACTGAACCAATTATTCGTGTCCCGAAAACGGTACTCATTAATCTTTACCCGCTTGCCAATAGCAAGCAAGTACTGCTGGTAGCCAATATTCATGGCATTAATTTTACCCTGGGAACTGATACCTATGACCAACAGATTATGGCAATGGATCTAATCATAAAACAACACAAGGGCCCGATGATTATTGCCGGAGATTTTAATAGCTGGAGCGACGCGCGGCTTGCAATTGTTAATGCCATGACTGAAAAGTTATCCCTAAAAAAACTTAACTATGTCAGTGAAAACCGGGTAAGGATCTTTGGCAATGCAATTGATCACGTTTTTTACCGCGGGCTTGATGTGATAGCTGAAGAAACCTTAAAGGTGTCCTCCTCAGATCACAATCCCATCAAGGTCAGCTTTCGATTGCGTCGGTAATGTTCCGGTAACGTTATTGCAGCACCCCGCCAAGTCTTATTCAGGTATTTTTGGGCAGGCCTGTGGAACATGCCCCACGACCTGCGTATCAGCACAGGCGGAACAAGCAATGGTATAAGTCTTTTCGTTGCCATCCGGTAACTTGGTACACACGGGTCGAAATTCCATGGTACAGATCTGTGGCCGTGGTTTGAGGCAATGAGTGATGGCGGGTTTGGCGACGGAATCGTTGTTAGGGCTTGAATTAGCACTGAAACCCGTTAAAGTGAAGAAAAAAAATAAACCATATACTATAATAATAATCTTTAAATTAGACGGTTTCATGATTTTTCCTTTTTGTTCATTGAATCGGGGTATCACAGAAACAATTATGCACAGTCCAGGTTGGCCGGCGAGTTTGCGGTATTCCCGTATGTATGGGCGATTATTCATAAACGGGACAGGAAGGGTATATTTAGTAACACAATTAAAGTACCGATACTTATAACGAGAGGATCACTGAATGACAAGACCATTTTACAGGGTAATACTTGCATGTCTTTTACTGGCCACCATGTTAGTGCCGGTAGCCCACGCCGATCTTGGCCTGGACCTGAAAGATGACACGACCTGGGATTTTGCCCTGGGTGGGTTCTGGGCAGATTCAAGCACCTCTATTCAGGTTGAATCGGCTGACGGCTCTATTGGTACAACCATTGAGGGGGAAAGCACTCTGGGCTGGGAGGAGCGTACCGCTGTGCCATTTATCAGTGTTGGTTACAAGTTTAACCCAAGACACTCCCTGCTCTTGTCGTATTGGTCACTGCGTCGCGATGGCACCAAGGATATTAGTGTTGATATTTTAGTTGACGGAGAAGTTTACACCGCCGGCACGACCATCGATTCTGAGTTCCGTACTGATATCTACCGCCTCACTTATGCCTATAATCTTTATAGCTCTAAAGACTCAAGTGTTGCGCTGCTGGCTGGTTTACACATAACTGATATGCGATTTAAATTGCGCGCGATAGGTAACATCGGTCTGAATTTTGAAACCGATGTCGGTGCTGTTGCCCCGTTACCCACATTTGGACTTTCAAGCAGCACCCGTTTCGGTGAAAACTGGTACCTCTCGCTTTGGATGCAAGGTTTGAGATTACGCTATGAAAATGTTGAGGGCAGGTTAAACAACACCTCACTATCTGTGACCTATAAACCTCATAAACGTGTGTACTATAATATTGGCGTCATATCGTTTGATTTATCCGTAAAAGGATCGGATGGCAGTTTAGCTGGAGAATTTGTTTATAGATATAATGGCCCTTTTATATCCATAGGAGCTACTTTATAAACAGGATCTACTTATTTATTTATTTTTTTTGTTAATCGTATAAAAGTTTAGCTGGCAGCACTGCTATCCTGCAGCGGAAAAAAAGCCAAAAAAATGCGTGGCATTAATATTTAATGCCACGCCAAGTACAACAAAGGGGTATTAGTGAATATAGAATCCCGGGTTAGACATAAATTCCTGGTTTTCACCCATCTCTTTATCGCTGTAGTGCGGTCTGGCAATTTCACTCCAGTATTCATGGGCGCCGCGCATGGTTGAATATACCCAGGCATGCTCATTGGTCATCAATTTTTGAATGAGTGCATGGTTTAATTGATGGCCACTACAAATACTATGGTGACGACCAATCACCCGGGCACCGATCAGGGCAATATCGCCTATAGAGTCGACCATTTTGTGGCGCACAAACTCATCTTTAAAACGAAGCCCTTCCTCGTTGACGACTTCGTTGTTCTCGATTAAGACGGCATTCTGCAGTGAGCCACCCTGGGCCAGTCCCAGTTTGTGCAAAGTTTTGATCTGCTCCTGGAATCCGAAGGTGCGTGCGGCAGCAAGTTCATCTTCAAATATTTTGTCTTGTATCGGCGCACTGATTTTTTGTTTGCCAATGGGCGATGCCTCAAAATCTATTTCAAGCTCCATCCATTGAATGGGTGAAGGCTGAAAACTGGCAAACTTGTTTTCGTGTAATACCGAGACTGCTTGTTTAATGATAATGGCCTTGCGTTCTGCATCTTGCTGGACTCTGCCGGCATTTTTGATTAACTGGACAAAGGGGGCGGCACTGCCATCCATAATCGGTACTTCCGGGCCATCGACCAGGATACGAACATTGTCGATATCACAGGCATAAAGGGCGGCCATGATATGTTCAATGGTACTGACGCGCACCCCTCTTGAGTTAGCGATAGAAGTTGATAAGCGGGTATCAGAAACGTTGTGCCAGTTGGCCTGAATCTCCGCGCAACTGTAATCTACGTCCCGGCGACAGAAAACAATACCGGTATTGGCCTCACCCGGAAAAACTCGCATCAGTATTTTTAAACCAGTATGTAAGCCAGGGCCGACACAGGTGAACGAGTCTTTTAATGTATGTTGATAATATGAAGTGTTAATGGCATCCTTATTCCTGTTCATAATAGTTACCCTCTTGTTTATTGATTTGATGCTGAAAGGATATGTGTTCGCGGGTTGTCTAACTTGTCAGCTAACGCCATCCGCTTATCATGAATTTGTCATTTGACGCCAATCACTTATCCATTGAAATATGAGGATAAAAAAGGACTGTTCACGCATGACGACCACGTCGACCACTCTTACCTCATGGGCACTACTAGTCTGGAAAGCCTTGCAGTCTCATGGCCACGATGCCCGCGCGATTTTTAAACTAGCCGATCTCGATTCAGCAAAACTGGGTGATGGTAATGCGCGTTATCGTTTAGATCGTATGTCTAAATTATGGGAAATTGTTATTAAAGAAACCAAGGACCCCTGTTTTGGTATCGAGGTGGGCGCTTTGTGGACAGCAACGACTTTTCATGCTCTCGGGTTTACATGGCTGGCCAGTCATACCTTGAAAGACGCATTGACCCGACTGGTGCGTTATTCTCGTATTGTCAATAATTCTCTAGCTGTTTCCCTTGAGAGTCATGGGGCAAATTTACATTTAATTATGAGTGCCGACGAAGATGAAGATGAGGATATTGTGCATGACGCTGCCCGTGACGCCGGCATGGTCGCTGTTGTAGTGATGTGTCGACAATTATGTGGCAGGAATTTTTCCCC
>QIGL01000024.1 GCA_003228915.1 Acidiferrobacteraceae bacterium | reverse complement strand
GACCGCCAGGGACGGCGGGAATGCAATAGGATTGTCTGGAACAATCCTTGCCATGGAGTCGTCCACTGCGGTCGAGATGACAATTGATCAGCGTTTCCTTAGTTCTGTCCCAGTGTTCACTGGCTATAGATTTCTGCCAAGATCTTGCCGGCACCTTGTTCCAGTAATTTGTTGGCCACCTGAATACCGATAGAAATAGAATCTTCACTGGCGCCAGTGGCTTCGGCCTGTAGTATTACTTTACCGGCAGGATCACCGACCAGCCCCCGCAGGCTGAGAATATTATTTTCGATTGTGGCAAACCCGGCAATGGGTACCTGGCAGCCACCTTGCAAACGGGCATTCATGGCCCGTTCAGCAGTAACAGTAATTTCCGTTTCCGGATGTTGCAGCGTGCCAAGCAGGGTATTTGTTTCGTGGTCATCAAGCCGGCTTTCGATACAAATTGCACCCTGGCCAACCGCCGGCAGGCAGTAAGTTGTTTCAATGTAATCGGTAATCCTGTCTGTCATGTCCAGTCGGATCAACCCCGCAGCGGCCAGGATAATGGCATCATATTGGCCTTCATCAAGTTTTCTGAGGCGGGTATTGACATTGCCACGCAAGTCCAGAATTTTCAGTGCTGGAAATTGTGCCCGCAACTGGCAGGTTCGGCGCAGGCTTGACGTACCAATACGGGCCGCGGCCGGTAAATCCTGTAGTGATTTGTAGTGATTCGAAACAAAGGCGTCCCGTGGGTCGGCCCGCTGACAATAGGCCGTGATCTGTAGTTTTTCCGGCAATTCAGCCGGCATATCCTTGGTGGAGTGAACCGCAATGTCGGCAGTATCATTTAATAATGCTGATTCCAGCTCTTTGATAAATAAACCCTTACCGCCAATTTTGGCCAGGGGCGTATCCAGTATCCGGTCACCCTGGGTACTCATTTTGACCAGTGTTACCTGGAGATTTTCATGGACTGCCAGTAATTGTTGCCTGACATACTCCGCTTGCCAGATTGCCAATTGGCTTTTCCTGGTAGCAATTCGTAATGTTTTCAATATGATAAGACCTAAATGGGTTGTCTGTAGATTTGGCTCGTGAGGCTAATATAGAATGCCGGGCAAGGTTTCACAACGCGGTGTTTTTTGACGCTGGTTTTCCCGTGATATTTTAGGGTATTATGGGCGATTCTGAATCTATTGTTGGGAACAAAAACGGGATAACACAGACTAATGGTTTTGATGAGACTTCCAGATTATTTAATTAAAGTAGGCCAGAAGCGGTTATTTTTAACTGCGTGGTTTATATCGACAATGCTGGTATTGGCAGCAGCTCATGCCGGCTCAAGGGCGGGTACCTTGCTCAGTGCGGGTGATCTTACCCAGGATGCCATGATTGCCAAACAGGATAAAAAACCGATCCTGGTATTTTTTTCATCTGAATCCTGTGCTTATTGCGAAATTGTTCGCGACCTCTACCTGGAGCCCATGCAGGCAGACAAGGCCTATGACAACAAGGTCATTATTCGGGAAGTCTCCGTAGAGAGCATCGGCGACATGATAGATTTTCAGGGCAAGCGAATGGACCAGGAGACTTTTGCGGATCAGGAGGGGGCAACCCTGACGCCTGTCATCAGGATTTACAGTCCCAGCGGGCAGCTATTAACGCCTGAATTGATTGGTTACAGTTCGCCGGATTTTTACCTGGGCTTCCTGGAGGACTCAATTGAAGATGCCCGCAACAAACTGGGTAAGTTGGCCGCTAATAATTAACTTAGTGGTAAAAACTAAAAACAGGATTAACAGGTTTTCTGTTTTGTAAGTTAATTCCGCTGAGTCTAATCTTGATTATTTCGCGATTCTTAACCCGCCAATTATTTGTACTGGATGCTTGATATATCCCGTTAATCCCGTAAATCCTGTCTATATTATCTTTTAAGCTTTATTTCGGGCCCATCGTCTTACTGAGGCCGCATGGCGACGGCTGACATCCAGTTTTTTATCCACATCATGAATACTGACCTGCCAGGTTCCTGATGGGCTTTTTTCTATACCCTTGATGTATTTTTTGGCAATCAGTGCATTACGGTGAACCCGTAGAAAGTTGTCACCAAATTCTTTTTCCAGGTTAACCAGTGAATCTTCGATCAAGTGTTCATCAGGCTGTGTCCGTACCACGACATATTTGCTGTCCGCAAGAAAATAACAAATATCCTTGACCGGCACGAGTCGAATATTGCCGCGCATGTGGACACTAATGTGGGTACGGGCAGGCGGTTCGTCCCGGGAACGATGCACTTCCTGTAATTGTTTTTGCGTTAGCTTGTGGGCCTTGACCAGGGCATTGGCCAGCCGATCCTTGCGAATGGGTTTAAGCAGGTAATCAACCGCATTTACCTCAAATGCATCCAGGGCGTGCTGGTCGTAAGCCGTGGTAAAAATAACCGAGGGCGGATTCTCCATGCCCATCAAATGCATGGCGGCTTCCAGCCCGTCCATGCCCGGCATACGAATATCCATTAACAATAAATCCGGGTTTAGCTCCGAGGCCTTCTCAACTGCCTCGTTGCCATTTTGCGCTTCACCCAGCACCGTGTGGTTGCCAATATCATTAACCAGTTCTCGCAAGCGATCACGGGCAAGTTTTTCATCATCAACTATCAGTATTCTCATTTTTTTATTTCCCTATTAAATCGTATCTCTAACGGGCAAGGTCATGGCAACCAGGTAGTGGTCATCATGGGCATCTGCTGTCAGGGATGCCTTGTCACCGTAGTGGCTCCGAAACCTCAGCCTGATGTTGTCCAGAGACTCGTTATTTTGTGACCTCGATTTACGACCCCGTTTTTTGGGAACCGTATTCGAAATATTTATGTAAATAATGTCATCATTTTCCCATAATTTTATACTGATGGTACCGCCGGTGGCCGAAGGCTCAATGCCTTCACTAATGGCATTTTCCAGCAGTGGTTGCAGCGTTAAAATGGGCATAATGGCCTTCCTGGGAAATTTGCCAATATCCCAGTCCACCTGGAGCCGGTTGTCGAGACGTAATTTTTCCAGCGCCAGGTATTTTTGGGCCACTTCAATTTCCCGATTCACCGGTACCAGGGTTTCTTCTTCGTTGAGCATCATCCTGAATAACTCAGACATATCTTCAATAGCAGCTTCAGCCTTTGCCGGTTCGGAACGGGTCAGGCTGGCAATAATATTCATGGCGTTAAATACAAAATGCGGGCGGATACGTGACTGCAGTGCCTGATTTTTTGCTTTCGCCTCCGACACGGTACGCTGCAGTAATTCCTGTTTAGTCAGGAAATAACCAAGCGCCAATGCGTTGATAATTGCACTGACAAAAATATTTTGAAATTGCAGGTGGGCATACCATTCTGGTCGTGGTGAGCTGATTTTACCAAAAATATATAACAACCAGACGGCCGACTCATTAACAATGATGGTAATAAGCAAAAGTAATAAATAGGCCGTAATAATAGCCATGCGGTTAGGTAACCGGTTCAGGTATTTTCGGGAAAGACACAGGCCCATGGCACAGGCCAAAGCGATCCATAAAACAAATAACGAAATCTGGAATAATGCCTCGAAGTAATTATCAAAAAAGATACTGGGAACCGGCATCACCAGGGTAATCACCAGGGCCAGTAATTCAGCAATAATCAGCACCCTGAAAGTCATATTTAACTGACAAAAATTCGGCAGAAAATGTTCATGGCTGTCATCAGCAACATGGCCCGCGTTTGTCGACTCTTTCCCGTTCCCGGCACCTTTGTTTAGCCAGGTCATGACGCGATTAAAGACATTGGTGTTGTTGGTTGAATCCATTATATTTTTCTGTTCACTGTTCAGGCCTTGATAATCGGCATTTTGATTTTCACGTGGTATTGACCGCCTTCTTCGAACGATTGCATGGTGGCCGTGATGCCGTATTGCGTCAGTAATCGTTCTCGAATATTGTCCTGGGCAATCTGGTTGCCCTTGCTACTGCCTTTGCTGGCTACGTCAGGCAACGGGTTACTGATCATGATATTGAGCATATCGTTCTCGGCCCACATATCAATCTTGACAGTGCCACCGCCAAAGCGTGTTTCAATGCCATGGTAGACGGCATTTTCCAGCAGTGGCTGTAGTGTTAATGCCGGTATTTGAGCGGCACGGGGAATATTCTGGACATTCCACTTCACGTTAAGCCGGTCACCCAGGCGTATTTTTTCAACCTCCAGGTACTGGCGCGAAATTTCTCGTTCTGCCGAGATAGGTACCAGCTTGCGGGCATCGGCTAACAGGACCCTGAACAAATCAGCGAGATCATGCAATACGGCTTCGGCTTTTTCTGGCTCGGCCCTGGTCAGGCTGGCGACACTATTGAGGCTGTTAAACAAAAAATGCGGCCGAATACGCGATTGCAGTGCCTGCATCCTGGCATCTTGCTGGATCTTGGCATCTACCTGGGAGCGGTGGGTCAGGATCAGGTAACGGATGCCTGGCACCCCGATTAAACCCGTGATAATCAAGCTTCTTACTAATAGTGGCTTATGCCACTCAGGCCAGCGCTCACTGATCATGCCGATGTCGTAAAGGGTAAATATCATGGCTTCAGTACCCAAAACAGAAGCAATAAGCAGTATCAGGAAAACGGTAATGCCGCCCAACTCGGCCGACATTTTGTTTATTATTGGTGAGGCAAGTTTGAGTGTAACAATTGCGATAAAAGATAAAGTCAGCGCGAAGGCCGAGAGCAGGTTCAGGTCTTGCCAGGCCTGTTGGTCAAAAACAGGATTGCGGGCGATGGTGGTAATAACCGCGACCATTTCTGCCAGCAGGATGATTCTCAGGGCCACACCAAATGAACCAAAATCTGGTAATTGGTTCGTGTCAGGATTCTTTAAACCTACCATAAAATTTTTACCCGGCCCAAAATGTATATTAGCGGACACACTTGGAAATGCGCTCCAAAATTGATATTGCCAGAGTATACTGCCGAATCCAGTTTTCGGACAAAAAAAACCCCCGGTGATCGGGGGTGGTGTAACATCTGATTCGGGATTCTTCAGGGTGGGGGTGCACGAGAGGAGAGACCGAACCAGATAAACGCTAATTTCTAATAAACACTTTCAAATTGCTAGGAGTACCTTTGTTTTTTATTGCTGGAAGAACAATAACCACACCCGTAATGACTCTCAACCTGTTACCGATAACCGGGATGGGACCACGGACGGGCGGACGGCGTTATTTAATTACAACAAATAGCTTATTTTATTGGGTTTTGGGCTTGTTTTTACCCCGGTAAGCCCGGTATTTTAGGGCAATATTACAGACAATAATCGGAATTATTGATTTATGACCAACAAAAAACTCTGGGGCGGTCGTTTTACTGCGCCTACTGACCAGTTTGTCGAGGTTTTTACCGCCTCAGTCGACTTTGATCGTCGATTATATCGCCATGATATTGAGGGGTCAGTGGCCCACGCGAACATGCTCGCCAAAACCGGCGTCCTGAATAAAAATGAATGCAAGGTCATCACCCAGGGTCTACAGGAAATTCTTGAAGAAATCGAACAAGACACGTTCGACTGGCGCGTAGATCGTGAAGATGTACACATGAATATTGAGGCCAGGCTCATCGAGCTCATTGGGGATGTGGGGAAAAAACTGCATACCGGCCGTTCCCGCAATGACCAGATTGCCACCGACCTGCGACTTTACCTGCGAGACGGGGTTGATGCCGTGGGTAGCGGCATTAACGGATTAATTTCGACGCTGATAGACCTGGCAGAAAAGCAGGTTGAAACGGTGATGCCAGGATTTACCCACTTGCAAACAGCGCAACCGGTTACTTTTGGCCATCACATGATGGCCTGGGTGGAAATGCTGTTCCGTGACCACGAACGTTTCCATGATTGTCGCAAGCGCATTAATGTCTTGCCCCTGGGGGCGGCCGCACTGGCTGGCACTACTTTTCCTATTGATCGTAATTACACTGCCGAGTTGTTGGGTTTCGATAGACCGGCGGCCAACTCTCTCGACGCGGTATCTGACCGGGATTTCGTGATCGAATTTGTCTCGGCAGCCGCGACACTCATGATGCACTTGTCCCGATTCTCGGAAGAACTGGTGTTGTGGTCGTCTGCCCAGTTTAACTTTGTTGAGATAACGGATGCTTATTGCACCGGTTCCTCGATTATGCCGCAAAAGAAAAATCCGGATGTGCCGGAGCTGGTTCGTGGTAAAACAGGTCGGGTCTACGGCCATTTAATGTCATTGTTGACATTAATGAAGGCGCAACCACTGGCTTATAACAAGGATAACCAGGAGGATAAAGAGCCGGTATTTGATGTATTGGATACGGCGCTGGATTGTCTGCATGCGTATACGGGTATGATGGCGGGCCTGCAAGTGAATGCAGCAGTCATGTTAGAAGCGGCCGGCAAAGGTTTCAGTACCGCCACTGACCTGGCAGATTATCTCGTGGGCAAAGGTCTGCCATTCAGGGATGCCCACGAAGTGGTTGGCAAACTTGTCCATGAAGGGATCCAGCAAAAAATCGACCTGGCAGATATGTCACTGGCGCAACTTAAATCAGGCTCGGAAATAATTGAGAAAGATGTGTTTGATGTCCTGAGCCTGCAAGGCTCGGTCTCTGCCAGGAACCATCTTGGTGGCACTGCGCCGAAACAGGTAGCTGCAGCGATTAAAAATGCCCGCAAGCGAGTTAAAAAAATTTAAACGCCAGCAGATAATGCCGGCAGATAGGTTAAGTGTAGGACGATTAACGATGGGCAGCTAATAGGCCTGGCTATTCCTGTTGGTTGCCCGGCAAACTATATGTATGTGACAATTGTAGCTACAATATTTCGGTAGTTGACCTGTACGCTACACACAGGTTCTAGATTGAGTGGTTTGCCCTTGTTGTCCACAATGTAGCTTTAAAAATACACGAGCTTGGCAAGTAGTTGTGAAAGCAAGATAATTTAATGAACACGGGTTTAATGCTGGTCGAGGAGGCAAGATATGGAGTTAACACCGATTATACAGGTGATAGTTTGGGGTTTCGTTATTGCGGTGGTGTTGGGGATAATCGTTAACAAAACCAACTTCTGCACCATGGGTTCGGTTTCTGATTTGGTTAATATGAACGATACCGGGCGGTTGTGGGCCTGGGTACTCGCTTTCACAGTGGCCTTGGCCGGCGTTTTACTCATGGAGGGCTTCGGCATTATCGATTTAAGTCAAACCATGCCGCCTTATCGTACTTCTAACTTCGCCTGGATGCGTTATCTCCTCGGCGGCATAATATTTGGTATCGGCATGACCTTGGCCAGCGGCTGCGTCAACAAGACCCTGATCCGCATCGGTAGCGGTAACCTGAAGTCGCTGATGGTGCTCTTTATCGGTGGCTATTTTGCCTACCTGATGACCAAGACCGATTTTTTTTACTATGGCTTTAATATCTGGATGAGTCCCACGAATATTGAGCTGGCGCAGTACGGTATCGAGAACCAGTCAGTGAGCGCCATCCTGGCCGGGATACTGGGCATAAAAGATGTCGGTGTATTTCACTGGGCCGTGGGTGGCCTGATCGTGGCCGGCTTGTTAACTTTTATATTCAAATCGCGGGATTTCCGTAGCCGCTTCGACAACGTCCTGGGTGGCACCAGCGTGGGTTTGTTAGTGCTTGCTGCCTGGTACGTAACAGGTGGCCCGCTTGGTCAGGCTGCGGTGGACCAGGCAAGTTTTATGTTGTTCCCTCCACCCGGGGTTGGCGTAATGTCATTGACCTTTGTCAATCCCATGGGCGAGACGGTTTATTATCTGGCTCATCCCCTGACGTTCACCCTGATCACTTTTGGTGTGGCCATTCTTACGGGCGTGATCTTTGGTTCGTTCCTGTATTCTATTGTTACTCGCCAGTTTCGATTCGAGTGGTTTACATCATTTTCCGATTTTGTACGGCATGTGATTGGTGCCGTGCTCATGGGCATCGGCGGCGTATTGGCCATGGGTTGCACCATCGGCCAGGGCGTGACCGGGCTTTCGACAATGGCGGTCGGCTCGGCCATCGCTTTTGGATCCTTTATATTCGGTAGTGCCCTGACCATGAAGGTGCAGTACTACAAAATGGTTTATGAAGACAAGGCCAGCTTTGTCGCGGCACTGGTCTCGGCCCTTGTTGACATGCGTTTATTGCCAAAACGAGCGCGCATGTTGCAACCAATGTAGGCGGTTGTTGTTTTTCCATGACGGATGACTTTGAAGACCTGAAAAATCGCTTGCGCAAATTTGCCCAGGCCAGGGATTGGGAACAGTTTCATAACCCAAAGAACCTGGCCATGGCATTGATTGTCGAGGCCGCTGAGTTGACCGAGCATTTTCAATGGCTGACGCCGGAGCAGGCTACTTCATTACCTGAACAGCAGAAAAAAGAAGTCGCGTTGGAGATGGCGGATATACTGATATATTTATCGCGATTATCTGACCAGCTCGATATCGACCTGTTTGCTGTCACCAATGAAAAAATCGCTATTAATGAGCAACGGTTTCCACCAGAAAAAGTGATGGGTGATCAGGATAAGTATATTAAAAAATCTTTATGAGACCTGTGCACGAAAGTCTCTTCTCCCAATACTGCGTTAAAAACCAGCTCAAAATGCTGAGAAATGATGTGTTAGTCGCTCCCGTCCTACTGTAGAACCCCTTTATTTCCCAAAGAACCTCTTCGAGGTTCATTATGGGCACCTTCGCCATCGGCTCCAGGCGTCATTCAGCATTTCCTCGCTTTGCTCAGGTCATCCCTGGACTGCGCGACATAAGTACGTCCTGTACTTAAATTCCACTTTTTCGCTGATTAGATTACTTCGTCTTGAAAGCCAATCCATAATATAAGGCAATCCGTGCAAAGGCCTCATTATAAATTCCGCTGGTATTTTTTGGCGATGAGATTACCCTGGCCAATACCTTCACAACGCCGGGATTCATTTTGCCAGGCTGAACGGGAGCACAGGATTTCAGGCCAAAAAGGATAGCTGCGACATTGTTGCGGGCGTGACTGGTAAATTCGGCAAGTCTTCATTTTATCCAGGAAAACACATTTTTTATCATTACCAATACGAATTCCCCGGGCCTGTCCGTCCAACCTCACCAGGTAACGACGATCAAACCATGGTCGACTGATATTAAGCAATCGGCGTATTTTTTCTGCTTCACCAGTGGTTAGTTCAATGTAGTGGGTCCCGGGGTTGCCTGTGCAGCAGTTCCCACAACCTGTACAATTGAATTTTGGTCTTTTGTCAGAGTCTGGCATAGTTGTGGATTATACCGATAGCCAGACGTTTGTCTGCGAACCGTAATAAATCATCTGGTTTATATTGATTACAGGATTAACCAGATTGATACTGGGCCGACACTGACAAGCGTTGCAATCGAGAATCTATATAGGGTGGCAAGTGATCAAGTTCCTGAAATTTTCCATCGTTTTACCAGTAATACTACTGGCCGGTTGTCAGCAACAAGATCGTGAGCGTGAAAGTCAGCAGCAGAAAATTTTGTTACTTGAGCAAAAACTGGCCGCTAAAAGTCAACCCAACAATTTATCAGAAAATATGTACGACGTAAGATTGGCAAAACAGCAGCAACAACTTGTTGAGGTCACACAAGAGCTGGTCCTTGTAAAAGTAGAGCGCGACAAACTAAAACTGGAACTTAAAGCATTAAGAAAAGTTCTTACAAGAAACTAATTTATGAAAACCGTACTTGTTCTTGGGGGTTATGGTCGCTGTGGCAGCCGCCTGGTTACACTGCTTTCATCCGATCCTGGTATTAACTGCATATCAGCTGGCAGGAATCCACCTGCTAATGTGCAAAATAAAAATGTTATTGCCCTGGATGCAAACGACAGAGGTTCGTTGAAATCTACGCTCGCGAATAATATTGATTTTGTTGTTAATGTTTGCGGCGATCTTGAAAAAAATGGCGTTGCAATCGCCCAGGTTTGCATGGAGTCAGGTGTCCACTATGTTGACATGGGTGCGGGCCAGGAATATTCGACCGGGTTTCTAAAACTAAACAGGCAAGCGGCAAAAAATAAAGTCTGCCTGGTAACCAATGCCGGTGCCAGTCCCGTATTGTCAACAGTGTTGGCCGATCATTTAACTAAAGAATTTGAACGAATCACGGAAATTCAGGTGGCCTATGCACCGGGCAACAGAAGTGTTGGTTCCCGTAGCAGCCTCTATGACCTGTTAAAAAATATCGGCAAAAAAATACGTATTAAGGAGAAAGGGCGCTGGCAAGATGTACATATCTGGAGCCGATCCGAAAAAATTAACTTCCCCAAACCAGTTGGCCCGCGTCGGCTTTTTTTGTACGAGGCTATAGAGCTGGAGACATTTCCCTCACGTTATAGTGCCAATACAGTGACATTCAGTACCGGTTTTGAGTTGTCATTGTTTAACCTGGGCACCGCATGGCTGGCTTGGCGTAAGCGTAAAAAACAGGACAAGCGCCCCGAGGCTTATGCACCGTTACTGGCAAGTGCTGCCGGTTGGCTGCGCAATTTTGGTAGCGATAAAGACGCCATTGGCGTGATGATGAAAGGTGAAATTGCCGGACAAGAAGTTGACCACGTGGCATATCTTGTTAGCCGCTCTCAAAGTAGCCTGGTTATTCCCTGTACGCCTGTTGCCAGCCTGATCAAGAAATGGGTCAACCAGGGCATTGACAAGCCTGGCGCCACAAGCTGCCAGGATTTGCTAAAGATGGATGATGTGCGCCTGGAATTGAGCCAGCATGACATCGTGCTGGTCCGTCACTAGACGGCTACCTCTCATGGCCTTTTCCTTGTAAGCTTCGCCTGTTTAATTACGATTCGGGTAAATTACCAGGTCTAATATGGTTATTTTTGACGGGATATAATGCATGTTCGATCATACAAGCACCGTTTTTTTGAAGGCACGTTTTACTGTTTTGGCCCTCATTATTTTGTCAGTGCTGGCAGTACTGTCTATACCGGGTTGCGGTAATCGCGGGCCATTGTATTTACGAGATGCTGAAAGTGAGCAGGCGCAGGCAGGCCAGGCACAGAAACAAAAAACTGATGAGCCGGATCAAAAAAAGAAATCGACCGCTACCGGGAGCAAGAAAAAATAGCGTTTGGAAAAGCATTATTTAATTATGATTAATTAGTTTTTTTAAAGTTAAATTTTACATACCAATGGAATCATTTTCTTACCAGGACGGGCAATTATTTGCCGAGTCTGTTGCCCTGACGGATATTGCGCAAGCGGTCGGATCGCCCGTGTTTGTTTATTCCCGTGGCGAAATAGAACAACGCTGGCGGGATTATGATGAGGCTTTTGGTGGTCGTAACCATTTAATTTGTTATGCCGTGAAGGCCAACTCCAACCTTGCTGTCCTGGCATTACTGGCAAAACTTGGCTCTGGTTTTGATATAGTTTCTATCGGTGAGCTGGAACGGGTACTCAGGGCCGGTGGCGATCCCAAAAAAATAATTTTTTCAGGGGTAGCAAAAACCGAAGCAGAAATGCGCCGGGCACTGGAAGTTGGAATTCACTGTTTTAATATTGAATCGGTCAACGAGCTTGATCAGCTTAATGGGGTGGCCGAATCAATGGGCCGCGTGGCACCTGTTTCTGTGCGCGTGAACCCGGATGTGGATGCCAATACCCACCCCTACATAGCGACAGGACTGAAAGAGAGTAAATTTGGTATTGCTATTGAGCAGGCCAGTGACGTTTATGCCCGTGCCAGCCAAATGGGCGGTATCCGAATCACCGGTGTCGATTGTCACATTGGTTCCCAGTTAACCGAGATTGAGCCTTTCCTGGAGGCGCTCGACCGGACACTTGAGCTGGTGGGTGACTTGCAAGACCAGGGCGTGACCCTGGAACATATTGATATCGGTGGCGGCCTCGGTATTAGTTATTATGATGAGCAACCACCGAGGCCAGAAGAATTCATATTGGCCATGATGGATCGATTTCAGGATATGGGTTCACGTTATCAAAACATGCAGTTTATTATTGAGCCGGGCCGGTCAATTGTTGGAAATGCCGGTGTCCTGCTTGCGAAGATTGAATATCTGAAAAAAACCGAGGTCAGAAATTTTGCCATTGTCGACACGGCCATGAATGATCTCATGCGACCAGCACTCTATGATGCCTGGCACGAGATTGTGCCAGTGATTAAAAATGAATATGGAAATAGCCAAATCTATGATGTTGTCGGGCCGGTTTGCGAGAGCGGTGATTTTTTGGGCCGTGGGCGTGAGCTTGATATCCGGGAAGGTGATTTACTGGCCGTGTGTTCAGTGGGTGCCTACGGCTCAGTCATGAGCTCTAATTACAATTCCAGGCCAAGGGCGGCCGAGGTCATGGTGTCTGGCGATGCCTGGCATATAATTCGCAAGCGGGAAAACATGGATGATTTAATGCGAGGCGAAAGCTTATTACCTGATTAAATTATTTGACGGGTTACCCGGATACCGCGAATGAAAAAAGAAAAATTTAAAAATCCATCTGATGACCAGATCAACAACCTGTTGCTCCGGGTCCGGACAATTGCAATTATCGGGTTATCTCCTAATCCTGATCGTCCCAGTTACCAGGTCGCAAAAAAATTAAGACAGTTTGGCTACAGGATTATCCCGGTGCGAATGGCCGTTGAGTCTGTTTTGGGTGAAAAGGCTTATCCTGATCTTAGATCAGTACCCGATAAAATTGACCTGGTTGATGTATTTCGTGATCCGCAATTTGTCGATGCAATTGTCGATGATTGCATGGATTTGTGGTTGCCTGCCCTGTGGTTACAGGAAGGGGTGGTCGATGATAACGCTGCCATCCGGGCCCAGCTTTCAGGCATTGATGTCGTTATGGATAAATGTATTTACAAGGAATACGTGGCCTGTTTTGGGGAAGATTTCCGGTTACCCAAAGCCTAATCAGTATTTGGGCCAGAATTCTTTTTTAGCAACTCTTTGCGCTGACGTCGTTTTATTCGCCAGGCCACAAAACGTTTCCGTAAACGCCAGTAGGCGGGCGAGTCAGAAAAGAACAATACCAGCCCCAGGGGCAGCATCCAGAAACCAAGTACTGGCAAGAAGCCAAGCACACCGCCAATCATCAGGGCAATAGCAATGCCTTTGCGCACCCACTGGTTGGGGTGGTTTTTTATGCGATGGAATGTTTTGTTAATTGTCTTTTTCATTTACAGTAGGTCTTTATCTGTGCAAACAGGTTTTCATAGACCGGGATGCCGCTATTAATTTTCAATTATATCTGACTCAAAATGACTCGTTTTACAAAAATGCATGGCCTGGGTAATGATTTTGTCATTTTTGACGGCATTAATCAGGATGTCGATCTGGGTGCCGACCAAATACAACGAATCGCCAATCGCCATTTTGGCATAGGTTGTGACCAGGTGCTGCTTGTTGAGAAAGCCACCGACCCTGATATGGACTTCCGGTACCGCATTTTCAATGCCGATGGTGGCGAGGTTGCGCAATGCGGTAATGGCGCCCGTTGTTTTATGCGATTTGTTCATGACCAGGGATTGACTGACAAGAACGAAATCGGGGTCGAGACCAATAGTGGAAATATTTTCCCGCGTTTGCTCGGCCATGGCCTGGTAACGGTGAATATGGGTGTGCCGAACTTTGAGCCCGCACTCATTCCCTATGCAGCAACTAAAAGAGCGGCCCAGTATGCGCTCGACCTGGATGGTCAGACAATCCAGCTAAATATTACAATCCAGCTAAATATTCTTTCCCTGGGCAATCCCCACGGAGTGATGCAGGTAGATGATATTAAATTGGCACCGGTTCTGACACTCGGCCCCAGGATTGAGCAACACTCGAATTTTCCGGAAAGGGTAAATGCCGGTTTTATGCAAGTGATCTCCCGCAGTCAAATCGCAGTTCGTGTGTTTGAACGCGGATCCGGTGAAACCCAGGCCTGTGGTTCAGGCGCCTGCGCGGCTGTTATCACGGGCATTCAAAATGGTGACCTGGATGCAAAAGTATCTGCCAGTTTAACCGGGGGCGATCTAGAAATTACTTGGGAAGGTGAAGGGAATCCGGTATGGTTAACCGGACCGGCAACCACGGTTTTTGAAGGCACGATAGATTTAAGTGATTTTTAATAGAAAATCAAAGGGCCTGATACTTGAACTGGTTAGAAGTACAGACCCGGGGTTAACAATAATATGACCATAAAACTGCCTGAGCGAAAGCTGGAACCGTCACTGTCATCGGCACCATCATCGTCAAAAAGTGAGCCCGCGACTGAAAGTGAATTTGTCTCCAGATACCTGTCCGATCATCCCGATTTTTTTGATCAAAATCCTGACCTGTTAAACAAAATGCATGTTCCCCATATTGAACGGGGGTCAGCGGTTTCCCTGGTCGAGCGCCAGGTGAAAAATCTGCGCAGTGACAATCACGAGCTCAATCAACAACTACAGGAGTTGCTTGATATTGCCCGTGACAATGATCAGCTGGCAATTCGACTGCATCGTTTTACCTTAAAGTTACTTGAGTGTGATACCTATAAGGATGTTTTATCCGGTATTAAGACTGAGCTAGAGGAAATTTTTAAAATTGACCAGGTGGTTTTAAATCTTGATCAAGACAGCGACCAAACGCGCGATTTAATAAAAAAATTATTTACAACCGATGCCGTTACAACCTGTTTTACTGATCCCGACAAAGGCTGTTTCCAGGCCCTGTATAATCAGCATAATCTGCAATCACAGGAAATTCGATCAAGCGTCGTTTTGCCCATGGGTGGCAGCACTACCTCCGGATTACTCGCTTTGGGCAGTACCGATGAACAGCGATTCCGACCGGGCATGAGCACCACTTATCTGAATCGGTTGGCAGATTTAATAAATCGTATCCTGGCCGCACGGCGTTAATAATGGGTTGTCACGCTTAAGTAAGGGAGTATTATAAAAACTGGTTGTTCTGTATTAAAAAATAATTATTTTACATAGGAAAAGGATTAAGTAATAGAATAATTCAATCCGTTAGGGAGGAATAATGAGACATTTAATATTTGCCGTTGTTATTCCCCTCTTTATATTGACCGCTTGTTCTAGCGAACCAAAAACCTATGAAGATTGTGTTTTTAGATACGTTCCTGACGCTAAAACAAAAGCTGCGGCCATGTATTTAAGAAAGGCTTGCGAAACAAAGTTTAAGAAAAAAACTGTTCAGGCAACAGGAAGTAAATCGGGAAGCCGGACAGCAAAAGAAACACAAATAATTCATGTCGAAGGCATTGGCGATATTGAATTTCCAAGTGACATGGGCGATGCAGCTGTTGTTGAGGCTATTCATCGCAACTTTCCAGAGTTAGGGCCGAATTCATGATTCGTTAAAAAAACTGAACCACAGAGAAACAACTAAGCAAGGGGAGTGAAATGAAAACACTGCTACTTATTGTAGTATTAATTTTCAGCTCTTATATATCCACTGCATCTGCCGATCAAACTGGCTGGTACGTTGGACTTGGGGTAGGAACTGGTTGGTCTGATCTTGAACAGAATGATTATGAAGACGGCAGTTTACTCTGGCTCAATAAAAAAGGGGCGCCTTTTGTTCCCTCTTTTATCGTTGGCAATCGATTTACAGAATATATCTCTGTAGAGATTGGTTATATAGATTTCGGTGAATACGTTCTTGATGGAAAATCTGATGGCACAGGTAGTTTCTGGGTTGCAGGTCCAATAAAAGTCACCGAAAAAGCAATGGGTTCCACTTTGGCGCTAATCGGTTACTTGCCTCTCGGAAGAAGACATATATTCAATATTACAGGAAAAGCTGGATTTCTAAATTGGGACGCCAAGGTCGAATTAAGGGATGAATTGGGTACTGTCACTGAAGATGATAATGGGACAAGTTTTTTCATTGGCATAGGAGTCAATTTTGACTTTTTTAAGAAAGGCTCTATACGAATTGATCTGGATAGATACAGTATAGATTTTCTTGACTATGATCGGGTTGTAACCGTTGCAACAGCAAAATATGTCCATTATTTTTAATGGTTGATGGTGAATGGATTTTCAATTAGGCGACTTGTTTTGCAGAATTCCATAAAATCCTTTATCGACTACTTACAATTCGAACGTCGTTTATCCAACCACACCGTTCGCGACCTGAATCGTCTGCAACAGTATTGTTTTGATCAGGATTTGACAGACTGGTCACAACTTAAAAACAAACAACTGAAATTGTGTGTTGCCAAAATGCATCGCACCGGTTTGTCGGGCAAAACGATTCAACGCTTTTTATCTGCGGCTCGATCATTCTTTAAATACCTGGTGCGTGAAAACCAGATCAAGGCCAACCCGGCGATCGGCGTGGTTGCGCCCAAATCAGACAAACGTTTGCCCAAAACCCTGTCAGTTGATCAACTGGGTAGCTTGCTGGATGTAAAAATTAACCGTGACGATCCTTTACAGCTCAGAGACCTGGCCATGTTTGAGCTGCTTTATTCATCTGGACTGCGACTGTCGGAACTGACTGGCTTGAAACTTGACCAGCTTGATTTGGCCAACGGTCAGGCCCGGGTGATTGGCAAGGGTCAGAAAACACGCTATATCCCTATTGGAAGTAGGGCAAATGTCGCTATTAAAGAATGGCTTCAGGTCAGAACGACATTAGCGGCCGAAAATGAGCAAGCAGTTTTTGTCGGCCAGGGGGGTCTGGCACTTGGATCACGGGCAGTACAATTGCGCCTCAAACGCTGGTCCCGGTTGCATGGTATCGATGTCACCGTGTTTCCGCACATGTTACGGCATTCATTTGCCAGCCATTTACTTGAATCCAGCGGCGATTTACGTGCTGTTCAGGAGTTGTTGGGCCATGCCGATATTTCAACGACCCAGATCTATACCCACCTGGATTTTCAGCACTTGGCCGAGGTTTATGACAAGGCCCATCCCCGGGCTCGGAAAAAGCCGAAAACTGGGTTATAATGCGCCAGCAACGCCGCTGGCCAGTCGGCCTCCGGTCGACCTTTGGTTGGATCGGTTACAGGTTCGAGAGTGGGGCTCGATAGCCTGATCTTGGTAAAGTTTGAACTGTTTGCTATATAAAGTAGTGGATGTTTGATGTTAGATCAAAATGCTGTTTTATTGATCTGAGTAACAGATAAATCACGGTTCAAATATTAAGGCAAATAACAGGGAATGTGGCCCAGGGTTCAGTATCCTGGGGGCCCGGGTTGGCAAAGACAAAAATATGGCTGTATTTTCAAACTATAAACAAAGAACGCTCAAGAATGTCATTACCGCGACTGGTGTTGGCTTGCACACGGGTGAAAAAGTTTACCTGACCCTGCGGCCCGCCCCTGTTGATTCCGGGATAATTTTTCGCCGGGTAGGTAGACCTGGAAGAGCCGGTAGAAATACGTGCGACGCCCCGCTGTGTCGGTGATACCAGTTTATCTACTACCCTGATCAAGGGTGATGTTCGTATCTCCACTGTTGAACATTTGCTTTCGGCCATGGCAGGCATGGGCATTGATAATGCCTATATTGATGTCAGCGCACCGGAAGTACCCATTATGGACGGCAGTGCCGCGCCTTTCGTGTTCCTGATTCAGTCTGCCGGTATCCATGAACAGGATGCTGCCAAGCGTTTTATCCAGATCAAAAAATCTGTCGTGGTCGAAGACGGCGATAAATGGGCGAGATTTGACCCTTACAAGGGATTCAAGGTTTCATTCAAAATTGATTTCGAACATCCACTTTTCAAAGACCATCATAGTGAATCGTCACTGGATTTTTCATCTACCTCATTTGTTAAACAAGTCAGTCGCGCCCGCACATTTGGGTTTATGCGCGATATTGAGGCCTTGCATGAGAGAAACCTGGCCCTCGGCGGCAGTTTTGATAATGCGGTGGTAATGGATGATTACCGCATACTGAACGAAGATGGCCTGCGCTACGAAGATGAATTTGTAAAACATAAAATCCTTGACGCCATTGGTGACCTCTATTTACTTGGCCACAGCCTGATTGGTTCTTTTAGTGGTTATAAATCTGGCCACTCCCTGAACAACCAGTTGCTCAGGGCATTGCTTTCCCAGGCCGATGCCTGGGAAATTGTTACCTTCAATAACGATAAACCCTCACCCATCCCTTATATCCAGCCCGCTCACGCCGATCAAGTACCTAGTACCTAATACCTCGTGGCTAGGCAACAGGAGCTGGGCGTGTTTCAATTTTCTTGCTCGACCCTCGATACTTTCTTTTTTACTGGCCCCTGCCTCTAAAATAGTCTTAACTGTATTTACTGTAGTAATAAATATTTATTGAGCGGAGAAGTTAACTGTCTGATCCTGAAGTAAAA
The DNA here is from genome assembly GCA_003228915.1 of Acidiferrobacteraceae bacterium. Taxonomy (GTDB): domain Bacteria; phylum Pseudomonadota; class Gammaproteobacteria; order Acidiferrobacterales; family SZUA-150; genus SZUA-150. The sequence goes on along the minus strand of QIGL01000024.1, from coordinate 26,697 downwards.
TATTTTAGTATCCGTCGGTTTGGGCCCTACCAGGGCACTGCCCAGGTTGTCGAGTGCGAAGGATTTCGTGCCATCAGTGCCGACGGCATCACCTGGCGGGTACAAGTGCAGCACCCGGAGGCGCGTTATATCACCCAGGCCATCTGGCGTCAGGACGGACAGTCCACACTTACCGAAAACAATTTCACTGCACCACTCATCGCTGCTATGAATAATAGCCCGCCCTTGCCATTACCCATGGCAGACACACTGGAATTATGGCTGCTTGATGCCCGCGCGGGTTTGCCATTGGCAATTGTGACCAGTGCCTTACCCAGAAAGCGGGTGCCAGCAATTGAATCCGTCAATTGGTCCGCTTTTTTATCAGGGGACCGGGATTTTAGCTCACCGGGTTTTCAAAAATTAATGTCGGGTGAAAAAAACAGCGCGATACCCATGGATCATGGTGAAATCTTGCGCCGCTATATTAGCGTAGCGGCCGGCAGCATGACCCGGGCCCAGTGGTTTCAGCGTGACCACGAGGGCAATGGTAAAGGCCAGGCCGGACTGAAATTAAAGGCCGGGGAGCAGGGCAGGTTGTTAACGGCCGATTGTTTTCCCGAATTACTGGTATCAGAACTCTGTTGGCAAAATGAGGCTGAACGAGTGCTGGTCAAGGATTACCATCATTGGCATGCGGCCAATTTACTGAGCCAGAATAATTTGAGCCTCGATACCCGGGAACGGCTTGAGCACGCGGCGTGTGCCGAGGCCTTTAAGCTTTATGAGCGTCGCCATATTTTGCCCACCATGCTTAACCTGGAGCGCGTGAAGGTGGCCTTTGTGCAGGCCAAAATTGGTTTGGCTAACCGCACGACTGCCCCAGGTGCTAGTACCTAGTAGCTAGGCAACAGGAGCCGGGCGTGATTCAATTTTCTTGCTCGACCCTCTATCCTCAACCCTCAATATATTGGCCAGACTGTTCAAAAACAGTGTAATGTTACCCTGACAAACAAAAATAAAGTTCAATCAGGAATATAGAGGGGAGCGGGTATGCGCAGAATCATGATTCTTAATGCCAAGGGCGGCAGTGGCAAGTCCATGCTGGCGACCAACCTGGCCAGTTATTATGCCTGGTTAGGTAAGTCCGTGGTATTGGCAGACCTGGACCCACAGCAATCCAGTCTTGGCTGGTTATCTGTCCGGGGCGATCAATATCCACGAATACTGGGCATCGAACTTAAGGATGGGCGCTTGCGTATCCCCGGCAAGCCGGATTATTTAATTATGGATACGGCGGCCGGTAGTTTTGGTCAGTCACTGGCCAATCTTGTCCGACGCGCCCACTCGATCCTGGTACCGGTTCAGCCCTCACCAACAGATCTGCGGGCCGCGGCTCGATTTGTTCATGACTTGCTGGTCGTGGGCAGGGTTTCGCGCAAGCAAACACGGGTGGCACTGGTAGCGAATCGAGTCCGTCAAAACTCAGACATGATGGGTTCTGTCCAGAAGCTCCTCAATAGCTTGATGATTCCATTCAAGACCCAGGTCAGTCAAAATGAACAAACCATGGAAGAGTTTTTACAAATGTTTAAAATTCCGTTAATTGCGACCTTGTCTGACAGTATTGCTTACCAGTCGGCGGATGCGAAGGGCGTCGGGCTGTTTGAGCTGGAAGAAGCAGAGGGAATCAAGGAAAAATGGCAGTGGCAGTCACTGATCGATTGGCTGGCGAGTCGCAAGAGTTTGCCTGTTGCCAGCAAAAATAAGTAATGATCAGTCTGCCTGGAATTTCCTCAATGTATCTTCAAGCGTATTCCCATACTATTCCCATACTATTCCCATACTATTCCCGTACTATTTTAGTCATGACATTTACTGTAAAGAAAACTATATTCCAGTACTTCAATGCATGATGAGATGAGTAAATGAGCGATATTGGCGGCGGTTGTTCAACGGCAGAACCTTATGCCTTACGGGTACTGGGAAACAGCATGGAGCCTGAATTTGAAGAGGGCAATATTATAATTGTTGATCCGGGCACATCGGCAACGGATGGCGCTTACGTGGTTATTGATTATGATAACGATACGACGTTGAGACAGTTTGTTTTTGACGGCGAACAAAAAATTCTCCGGGCCCTGCACAAGGATTATCCCGATGTAACAATTTCAGGCGCATACCGGGTCAGGGGTGTGGTGATTCAACGCTCGAATGGCAGGCGATCCAGTATCAAACATTATAACTAATATACGTATGTTTGAGTTGTTTGAGATCAGTGTAAAAACTCGAAATATTTGCGCCAGTATTTAAGCGCCGCCTAATCTCCATTGAATATCCAACGAGTTTTTACACTAACTCCAGATCCTGATCAGACCTCTCGTTTTGCTAACTATTTTTAGGTCTCGCGATATACATGATCCCGTGTTTGCGGGATTTTATTATTTTGGGAACGAGAAAACAAAATTTGGTACAACTGCAACTCACCAATATTAAAGGCTGAGATTGAACCCACCAGGTAAAGTCGCCAGGCCCGAACAAAATTTTCGTCAAACATTTCTTCCGCTATAGACACGTTTTGTTCGTAACGTTCCAGCCAATGTTCCAGTGTCCGCGAGTAATGGAGCCTGAGGTTTTCCACATCCAGTACTGATAACTCATTGGACTCAAAAATTGTCATCATTTCCCTTAACGCTGGCGGATAAGCGCCCGGGAAAATTCGTTTTTCTATCCATGGGTGCATTAAAGCCGGTCGGTTACGACCAATAGAGTGCACCATGCCAATGCCATCTTCTTTCAGGCAGCGGCCAATAACGCGCCCAAGTCCGGCATAATTCTCTGCGCCTACATGTTCAAGCATGCCAATTGAAACAAAGGCATCATATTTTCCTTCAATATTCCGGTAGTCATCTTCGACGTATTCAATGTTGCCATCCAGACCTTCGGCCTTGGCGCGTTCGCGGGCATAGATAATTTGTTCGCGGGAAATATTATAGGAGCGAACCTGTACGTCATAATGGCGGGCCATGTAGCGTGCCAGACCACCCCAGCCACAACCAGCTTCAACTACCGTGTCACCGGGTTTTAATTGCAACTTGCGACAGACATGTTCCAGCTTGGCTGCCTGTGCTTGTTCAAGCGTCATATCTGGTCTGGCAAAATAAGCGCAGGTGTACTGGGTATAGTCTTTGTCCAGCCACAGCCCATAGAATTTATTGCCAATATCGTAGTGATGATAAATATGCTTTCTGGAGCCAGCCATGGTGTTGGCGCGGGGCGCCTTGGTAAGAATTTCACCAATCCATTTTTTCACCGGGCTGGCCGTTAATTGGGCGTTGTACATGGCCTGGGTTGTGGTGGTGATAAAGTCGAGAAAATCACCTTCGATTTGCAGGCGGCCACTGCTGTATAAATCGCCAAAATTCAGGTTTGGGTTGGTGAACAAGCGATAAAGTGCGCCACGATCGTTAATTGTCAAACGTGACCTGGGCTTGGCATCGGCCCCCATGAATGTCTCACCGGTCCAGAGTACGATCTCGATGGCAGGGTCATCCAGCATTTTCAGGGTATAGCTTATTAACCAGCGCTCAATGGCCAATATACGCGTGGTGGGGATGCCCAGATCAAGGGGCTCCAGGCCTGGCGTATTGCCTTGCCCCGCTGGCACACCCATGGAAATGGATTTTTCTTTTTTTATTGAGCCTAAATCTGTCATTTTCGTCTTTTCTTATTGTTTGATTGCTTTAAATGCAGGGGTGTTATCCTAAATCCATTTGTCCCCCAAGACAAATGTAAGACATATGTAAGATAAATGCTGGTTTTTCACCTTTATTTTACGTTAATCGCTGGCCCGGAGGCATTAGATTGGTTCGGTTTTTTGTAACCATTTGGCCTGATTGCCACGGTATTCCTGATTTTGGTGCAGCAGCTGCCATCGGCCAGGTAAAAACCCAGCTCAAAGGTTGGTGTTGCCCGGCCTCGACGGTCCAATTCCGTCCGTATTTGGGCCTCTTGGGTCGGATCCATGTCAAAACGCAGGGTTAGATTAGTGCTGCCAGGTGCCTGAAAATCCAGGCTCAGGTCGCGGGTCCAGACCGCATAGCCGGGAAATATCCGGGCGCAGGCCAGGGCCGGGATCGGATCAGCCAGGCAGGCCTGGGCACCACCAAACATGGCGCCACCACCGTGGCGATTAAAAAAACTAAGTGGCAGCTGGATCTCGACATGACGCCAATCTTCGCGGGCCTCAAGAATTTTAATATCCAACAGCCAAAAGGGCGGGAACAGTGTAATGTCGCGTCGTTTGCGCGCCCAGGGTAATTTGAGAAATTTAAACCAGTTCATGGTAGATAGTCTGTCATGTAATGATTCGTTCACCAAGTTGCCATAGTATTGATTGTTCACCAGGTTGCTGTAGAAGTTGGCGGCAAGGCATAATGAATTAATAACGAGGAGCAATCTTATGACTACCAGCAAGCTGCATAATGGGTTACCAAAAGATCAGCAACCGGTGATTCGGGTGGTACCTTACCCCCAGGATACCAATCCGGCAGGAGATATTTTTGGTGGCTGGATTATGTCGCAAGTGGATGTCGCGGGCAGTATCGTGGCTTCCCATTATGCCAATGGTCGTGTGGCCACCGTGGCGGTTAATGAATTCCAGTTCAAGAAACCCGTTTTTGTCGGCGATCTGGTGAGTTGTTACGGCAAGGTCACCCATGTGGGCAAGACTTCGGTGACTGTCGATGTGTCTGTTTATGTCCAGCGGGGTTGGCGGGCTGGCGATATCATGGGTGAAACCATTAAGGTAACAGAAGCCAATCTCACCTACGTGGCCATAGATGAAAATGGACAAAAACGGGTACTGGTAAAGAAGTAGACGGGTATTTAGGATTAGTGTGAAAACTCGTTAAATATTCAATGGGTGTTTGAAGATGCTAAAACGAGGTTACAAATATTTCGAGTTTTAACCTGATTCTGAATACCTTTCTCTGTGAATCACCTGAAATATGACCTGTATTTAAATAAAAAAACGCCCCAAACCATAGGATCCGGGGCGCAGGAGGACAGGAGTTGATAAGTTCCTGAATTTGGTAAAAGTTTTACATGGGACGCGCTAAATCAAGCCGCCTCAGATCTGCCAAAGTGTTGTAATTTTTCATGATAACGACTGACACAATCCGCCAGGTTGATCGCACCTAAAAAATCATGCATATCTGCGCTCAGGTCATGCCACATGGAGTGGATCGGGCTTCTTTCAGGCAGTAATAACGCTGCCTGGGTATTGGCATCCCGTTTCGGTGCAGACTCATCAATTGCCGAGACAATGTCTGAAATAGAAATATCTTTGGCTGGCCGTGACAGGCAATAACCACCACCTGGACCACGGACGCCGGAAACCAGGTTTTCTTGTCGGAGACGGGCAAAAATCTGCTCCAGGTAAGACAATGAAATACCCTGGTCGTGAGTCAGTTGGGTTAAGGTCATGGGGCCTTTTTTCTCGTTCAAGGCCAGGTTCATCATGGCGGTGATGGCAAAACGTCCTTTTCTGGATAATCTCATAATGTTACCTCTTTACTATTACCTATTTTGGCTGTCGCCAGATTCGGCTGGCACGTGATTTGGTTTACCCACACATAATAACTGAGTAATTTAGTCAACATTATATTTAACCTAGTAACGAAGTCAAGTATTATTGCGTTCCCGCAGCCAGGAATCTGCAATAGATTAGTATAATCAACAATTTATCGATAAAATAAAGACTTCAGCCACTTAAACTTAATCACAATAACATAGACTGAATATGAAACACGCCACCCCAAAGACGATTTATCTGAAAGAATACACGCCGCCAGATTACCTGGTTGAGGCGGTGACACTGACATTTGAACTGGCCGATCACGAGACCGTGGTTCGCTCGTTGCTAAAAATGCGGGCCAGTAATCCGGATTCTGAGGGCCAGCGCCCCCTGGTATTACATGGCGAAGCATTAACTTTGCTTACCCTGAAACTGGATGGCAATACCCTGCCTGGCACTGCTTTTCAGGTGAGCGATGAAACCCTGACTATTCACCAGGTACCGAAATCCTTTGAGCTGGAAATTACCACTCAAATAAATCCTGCTGCCAATACCTCCCTCGAGGGTTTGTACGTCTCCAATGGCAAGTTTTATACCCAGTGTGAGGCGGAGGGTTTTCGCAAGATTACTTATTACCTGGATCGGCCCGATACCATGAGCCAGTTCACGACAAAAATTATTGCCGACAAGGAAAAATACCCGGTGTTGCTCTCAAACGGTAATTTGCTGGCATCGGGAGAACTGCCAGGTGGCAAACATTTTGCCACCTGGCATGATCCATTCCGGAAACCCTGTTACTTGTTTGCCCTGGTGGCGGGCAAGTTGGCTTGCCTGAAGGATAGCTATACCACGGGTTCAGGCCGGCAAGTTGCGTTAGAGATTTATGTTGAGGAACATGACCTGGACAAAACTCAACATGCCATGGATAGCCTCAAGCGCGCCATGGCCTGGGACGAGTTACGTTTTGGTCTTGAATATGATCTTGATATATACATGATCGTGGCCGTGGGTGACTTTAATATGGGCGCCATGGAAAACAAGGGGCTCAATATTTTTAACACCGCCTACACCCTGGCCCGGCCCGAGACCGCTACCGATGCGGATTATGAAAATATTGAAGGTGTCATTGGCCATGAGTATTTTCATAACTGGACCGGTAACCGGGTGACTTGTCGTGACTGGTTTCAACTGAGTCTCAAGGAAGGCCTGACCGTATTCCGTGACCAGGAATTTTCTGCTGACATGGCATCAAGGCCGGTCAAACGGATCCAGGATGTGCGCATGTTACGGGCGCGCCAGTTCCCGGAGGACGCCGGCCCCATGGCCCACCCGGTGCGACCCCAGTCCTATGTCGAAATCAATAATTTTTACACGGTGACCGTTTATGAGAAGGGCGCCGAAGTCGTACGTATGTACCAGACGTTGTTGGGGCAGGCAGGATTTCGCAAAGGCATGGATTTGTACTTTAAACGCCACGATGGTCAGGCCGTGACCACGGATGATTTTCGCAATGCCATGGCGGATGCTAATGGTGTTGATTTGACCCAGTTTAATCGCTGGTACGAGCAGGCCGGTACACCACAACTAAAAGCCTCTGGTAAATATGACGCCAAAAACAAAATTTACGTCTTAACTTTTAAACAAACCTGCCCCGAGACCCCAGATAATAAAAACCAGCAGAATAAAACCGTAGATAATAAAACCCCGGGCAAACTAACCAAGTTACCATTTCACATGCCAGTGGCGGTCGGTCTATTGGACAAAACAGGTCAGGACATGCCCCTGCAGTTGCAAGGCGAGGGTGCTGCGTCGGGCACCACGCGGGTACTGGAATTAAAAGCAAGCGAACAAAGTTTCCAGTTTATTAATGTCAACGAAACACCAGTGCCTTCAATCCTGAGAAATTTTTCAGCGCCGGTGGCGCTCGATGTCGGCCTGACCAATGATGACCTGGCTTTTTTGGCGGCTCATGATGCCGATGCCTTTAACCGCTGGGATGCCGGCCAGCGGCTGGCCACGGGCTCTTTGTTGTCATTGATTTCAGATTATCAGCAGGACAAAGAATTAATAGTGGATCAGCGCATGGTCACAGTCATGGCCAACACCTTGGGAGAAAAGTCCCTGGACGGTGCCCTGATTGCCAGCGCCCTGACCCTGCCTTCCGAAAATGAACTGGCAGAAAAAATGACCGTGGCCGACCCGGATGCAATTTTTGCAGTACGCAAATTTGTTAAGCATTCAATCGCCGAAGCGTTGCAGGATGTTTTTGAAAAACAATACCGGGATTGTCTGGCGGGCGACGAAAAATATGTATTTGATTCGGCGCATACGGCCCGGCGGGCACTGAAAAACACCTGTCTTTCATATTTAATGGCGTTGGATCTATCTGGGGAAAATAAACAATTCGTGACGCTTTGTTACCAGCAATTTGCCAATGCCAATAACATGACTGATAAAATGGCGGCCTTGTCTTTCCTGGTGCAGCGAGATTGTCCTGAGCGACAACAGGCCCTGGATGCATTTTATCAGCAGTGGCAACACGAGGCCCTGGTGGTCAATAAATGGCTGGCCCTGCAGGCCAGCGCCGGTTTGCCGGGTGTACTTGAACAAGTAAAGGCCTTGATCAATCACGAATCATTTTCTATCAAGAATCCCAATAATGTCCGCGCCCTGATAGGTAGTTTTGCCATGCGCAATGCCATAAATTTTCATGCTATTGACGGTGCCGGTTACCAGTTTCTGGCCGACCAGGTGCTGGCCTTGAATAACATCAATCCCCAGGTGGCCTCGCGTATAGTGACAGCGTTCAGCCGCTGGCAAAAATATGATGCCAACCGGCAACAGTTGATGAGCGCACAATTAACGCGCATCCTGGCCCATCCCGACCTGTCAAAAGATGTTTATGAGATAGTGAGTAAGACCTTGAAATAACTGTAATTTCACTGATTATCTGCTTATTCAGAGTTATCCCCAAGAATTCCAACTTACTAATATGTTCGTATAACTACTTACTATCCACTGGTTGCAGGGGAATACCACCCGGGACCGTGTAGCAGCAGGGAAGCTGCTGTCGAGCGTACATGGATGTATCCATCGCGTGTCCTGGATGGTATTCGATGTAGCCATTTATACGGACTTACTGAGAAGTAGCTGATAATTCATAAAACTTGCTATTACCGAATACCTGTATATACTTACAGTTCCTGTAATTACATACAGTATTTACTATGAAACTCACAAGCAGACAAGCAGAGGTCCTGACCCTGATTCGTGAAGCAATTCGTGACCATGGCGCGCCTCCCACCCGGGTCGAGATTTGTATGCAACTGGGTTTTCGTTCTCCCAATGCGGCCGAGGAACATCTCAGGGCGCTGGCACGTAAAGGGGCGATTGAAATAATACCTGGCACCTCGCGAGGTATACGCCTGATTGAACAGCTGGAACTGGGTCTGCCCCTGGTGGGTCGGGTGGCGGCTGGCGCGCCTATATTGGCTGAGGAAAATATCGAAGACCATTACCAGCTTGACGCCAGTATGTTTCATCCCCGTGCGGACTATTTACTGCGTGTGCAAGGCAATAGTATGGTTAATGTAGGTATTTTGGATAACGATTTGCTGGTTGTACACAGCACCCCCGAGGTCAGCAATGGCCAGATTGTGGTAGCCCGGCTAGATGATGAAGTCACGGTCAAGCGTTTCAAACGTCGCAACACCCGTAGTAGAAATATCCAGTTATTGCCTGAGAATAAGGCCTACAAGCCGATTGAGGTAGATCTGCAATCTGCTTCTTTTGCAATAGAAGGGCTGGCTGTCGGTGTTTTGCGCACCGGTCGTAACGGTGGTTTATCATGAGCAGGTTGGCCAGTCATGGGCTGGAATCCAAACCCGATAGACTTTCAAATGGCAGTCCTGGAGGTTTTGTTGCCTGGCATCAACATCGCCCTAACCGCTACCAGAAGCACTACAGGTCAGACCTGGCATCTGTTGCAACCCGCGCTATTAATCAGTCACAACCGCAAATCATCGCTTCCGGACTACCCGCCCTTGACGACAGTCTGCCTGACGGTGGATGGCGCAGGGGAGCAGTGACTGAAATTTTGTCTGATCCAGGCGACGATTCAGCACTCAAACTGGTACTACCGGCGTTAGCCACGGTTAGCCAGGAAAAAAAATGGCTGTGCTGGATTGGCCCGCCACAATTTCTCGACAAATTTAAGCTGACCAATGCCGGTATCGATATTTCCCGAGTTCTGCTGGTACACCCCCGGGCCTCTACAAATGGGTTGTGGTTGGTTGAACAGGTTTTGCGCGCGGGTACTTGTAGCGCCGTGTTGACCTGGATGACCGGGGGTAATACTGGTAACCCGGATGATAATTGTGAAACTGCGGATTATTTAGCACGCTTGCAACTGGCGGCAGAGGCTGGTGGTAGCACGGGTTTTGTCTTTCGCGACCAGTCTTATGCCAGGCAGGACTCGCCTGTGGCCACCCGGTTATTATTAAAAAAACAGCAGCAAATAATTCAGCTTGCGGTGCTAAAAAGTCAGAATACTAAAATTACTGAACCCCAGATCCTGAAAATTAGCGCTAACCGCTTAAGTCGCCAAAATCATAATAACCGGAGTAATTATAGTAAAAATAACGATCACCAGCACCAGTGCCAAACCAGCCAGGCTCTTGGCAGCCAGAAATTACTGTCTAAAAATCACCAACTTTCTCTCTATTAAAGTAGTTTTTTATTGTTTCCGTCCTATTTTCTTCAGATGTTTGACCGATATTGTGATCTGGATCACAGTTTGCGACCCGTTTTTCAGCTTAAATACAGGTACTCCTCCTGATAGACAATATCAGATTGGCCCTGCCTGAACAGCGGGGCTTTTTTTGCTTAATTATCTTTGCCTGTCAAAAAATTTCATTACGCAAATACTAATATTAGTTAATTCCTTGATTTTAAAAACTATTAGTTTTTTGCCCGTAACACCTGACAAAAGGTAGCGTGATTAAATTGCATACCTAAAAATACTGACTACTCTTTGAGAATACATGCTCAAATGTGCAGGGATGTCATGCAGGAAAAACATATTTTACTGGCGCGACCAAACCAGCTATTGGCTAAAAAAATGGGCCAGTTTCTGATCAGGAACCACTATAAGGCGCAGACACTGACCAAGATGGAACAGTTGCCCCATATCAAGCCTGATGGCCTGGATGGTATTGTCATCTCTACAAACGCTGTTTCCGAGGTTAAAGAGAATTACGCCTCAGTTTTTGGTTTGGTTAAAAAATATTTCCCCGACGTACCGGTCGCATTTATTGTTAGCTCAGATACTGACACCATGATTGAGTCTATTAAGCAAAATCTCGAGCTAAAAGGGCAGGAAGTGACATTATTAGACGTGACAAAAGCCGCAGCAGGCAGAGCGGGCCCCGGTAAATATGTGCTCGTTATTCACGAGAACGAATTGGGTCAGCCTATAAGTGATGTGGTGACAAGTGATTTTTTTAATTAGAATTAAGCAAGCGTAAATTTTTTCAAAATATTTTTAGTTGATAACTACTAATATTCTTTATTTGGTCTATATTTAAATTAACGAACCAAGAAAATAGTTATATATACAGAATTATATGGAAAAGTGAATGGGATCAGGGACTTGGATCCAGACAGTTTTTTTATCGTTATTCCTCCTGACGAGTAGTTTGATTTGACCCCGCTTTTTAGCGGGGTTTTTTATGTATTGGTCTTTTTGTGACCTGGTTCACAGATAATTCACCGGGATCGAGGTTTAATGAAATCCTCCTCCTGATGGGTAACAACCCATTACTTTAGCCCCGCCTCGGTGGGGCTTTTTTTATCCAGGTAAAAGGCTTTAATATCGATTAACCTTGTAAATTGTTACTATTAACTCCATAAGTGTGTGAAGTGGTTATAGCCAATTATTCGTTTTAGTATTTTAATGAGGTTTACCAATGGGTGAGAAAAAAGCCGATCAAGTCAGGCAGGGTGTCCGCACAAGTTATGGTGAAGTTGCCAAGGCCAGTAACGCCGGTGAAAAAAGTGGGGTTGCTTCAAGCTGTTGCGGTGTTTCCGATGATATTGATATCAATACCCTCAATTCACTCAGGTTAGGTTATTCAGAGGATGACCTGGCCGCCACTCCTGCTGGTGCCGACATGGGTCTGGGTTGTGGGAATCCCAGGGCAATTGCCAGTCTTCAACCCGGTGAAACGGTGGTGGATCTGGGTGCTGGCGGTGGTTTCGATGCATTCCTGGCTGCCCGCGAAGTTGGTAAAAATGGGGTTGTGATTGGCGTTGACATGACCCCGGCCATGGTGAGCAAAGCGCGGGCAAATGCTGAAAAGGCAGGTTTTAATAACACCGAGTTTCGCCTTGGTGAAATAGAGCATTTACCCATCGCTGATAACGCAGCAGATATTATTATCTCAAATTGTGTGATCAATCTTTCGCCAAATAAAGCACAGGTTTTTAAGGATGCCATCCGGGTATTGAAACCTGGTGGCCGCCTTGCCATATCAGATGTTGTGGCCACAGCCGAAATGCCGGCGGCTATGAAAAATGATGAAAAGTTATTCGCAGGGTGTATGGCCGGCGCTTCAATGATTGCCGATCTTGAAACTATGATGAAAGCGGCCGGTTTTAAGGATATTTCTATTAAACCGAAAGATGAGTCACGCGAATTTATCAAAGACTGGGCGCCAGGTAGTCATGCCGAGGATTATGTCGTTTCAGCCTATATCGAAGCTGTGAAACCAGAGGGCGTATCTCAGCAGCAAAAGAAAGCCTGTTGTTAAGAACTAAAAATAATCATTTATGTTACGTGCGCATAGCGCACGCTACGGGCGACTGCCTATATCGAAATCGTAAATCAGACATACAAGTACAGCAGCAAAAGTAATCGTGCTGTTAGGTATTTAAGAAAGCCCTGATTATTATATGTTTGTCATTCCGACCGAAGCGGAGGAATCTTGTCACTTCCTGAGACTACTGAAGTTCCGTTGGTTGAGATCTCTCCACTACGGTCGAGATGACACTGCACTACGGTCGAGATGACACTGCACTGTGGTCGAGATGACAATTGACCAGAGCTTTCTTAAAAAATCGTTTTATGCTGCACGGAACCGCACAACACACGTTAGGTATTTTTTACGTAAACCTGGGTTAACCAGACCAGGGTTTGATTCTGGTAGAGTTTTCTGAATCCCTGCTCCGTTATCCATTGCTCAACCAGCAACGGGTCATGGACATAAGATCTGAAATCAGATCGAATGATTTTCATGATGATCGCCATTATTGCCTCGGCAGTTTTAGTCATCAGGGTTTTTCTTGGATAAGTTAAACCATAAACGCGGCTGGTTTTTTTAACCGATTCATGAACCAGGGAATTGGCATCGGGATAACAGCAAACGACTTTATCAAGTATTGTTACATCTGCTTTTTCAACATCTGGTATTAAATCCAGAAAATCACCGTGTAAATAAACTGTTTGTTTGTCTAGTCCCTGGAACAGGGCCAGTTTTTCAGCCTCGATCAACATTTTATCTGATAAGTCGATGCCCACAGCCGTAGTGGCACCATCTTTTAGTATTTGCTGATGCAGGTAACCAACCCCGGAACCTATTTCCAGCAGGGTAGATTGTTTATAACCAGCCTGTGTCAGGCCATCAATTAATTGTAACTGCGTTTTCTCCAGGCCTTTCTTGAGATATCTTTTATGATAACGGCGTGCAAAAAATGAGAAAAAACGGTTTGCTGATCCTGCATGGGCACAACAGCTCATGACATAGAACCTGCTGAATTTTTACTATCCATATGCCAATCCCATGCACAATCCAGATGGGCACGAATAGCCTGGACACCATCAAGGCCGTCTTCAACCATGACTGAAATCGGGCATCTGTTATTGAAGCGTACATTCTTTTGGTTTAGCCAGAATGTAGCCATTTGGGCGTTACGCGGATAGGTAGTACGCAACGCGTCAGCGATGCCAGCGAGGTGTTCAATTCTTATATCCAGTAATTCAGAATCAGGGAAAGGTGTGCCCTGGTGGTATTGCCGCAGTTGCCTGGCTTTAAATTGATCAGGCAAAGCCAGGAGACTGATTTGGTCAGTCGCCCGTACCTTCCAGTCATCTAGTAAGGTCATGACTGCCTGGGTGATTGCAATGCGTTTTTCCTGATTATCAGACATAGTGGTGAGCGTGATATGCGAATATCTATCAGCTGATATCTTAACATAGGATAAAAATTAATTTTTACCTTAAAAACAGGGCCTTACAATTTTTAACAAGCAGGCCGCCCATGCAACTACAAGTTTTCTTCCAGGTACGCAGGTAATAAAACTGTGAGCGATTGTTTATCCAGGATTTTCTTGCCCGTTAGCGTATATCCTAACAGAAGTTTTTGTTCATCATAATAACAGGCCTTTACGCCTTCCTTGTCCTCTTCAATACTTAGTTGCCAGTGGCCGTCGTAACGGGGATGGGGAGGGCAATTAACAATTGGATGAGCTGGTGTTTTAATGACGACCGGCATCGCTGGAAATGTAATTTGTGTATGGGTACCCGCCAGTGTATTTGCCAGTGCCCGGGCGCAAAACATGATGGGCATAACAAATGGTAATACCAGGTTTTCTACTTCCATACAATCACCGAGTGCATAAATATTTCGTTCGCTGGTTTGCAAAAAACGGTCAACGATTATGCCGCGATTGACATTTATATCAGCTGTAGCAGCAAGTATTGTATCCGGTTTCAGGCCAACGGCGGAGAGAATAATATCTGTATCGAGTGTTTCGTCATTTGCAAAAGTTAATGTATAACCAGTGCTGTTTTTACTGATTTCACTGGTGAGTGTTTCCAGGTACCAGTTGACACCCAGGTCACCGAGGGCGTTTTGTAGTGCCTGGCCAGCTTCTTTGGGAAGCATTTGCTGGAGCGGGTATTTGTCAGGTCCGATAACGCTGACTTGATAACCACTGCTAATAAGATCATTGGCAAATTCACAACCAATCAAGCCTGGTCCGAGGATGGCAACATGTTTTTTACCATCCAGTTTTTCCCTGAAAATTTTGTAATCTTCCAGGTTGTTTATGGATAAAATCTCGTGGGCGCCGTTGCCAGCGAACGGGATAGTAATAGGTTTGGCGCCCGTGGCGAATACCAGCCGGGAATATGCGAGATTACCCTGATCAGTTTCAAGGGCGTTTAGTTCGGGATTTATATTTACTACTTTTGTGTTTGTCAGAATATTCAGTTTTAGATCGTTTGCCATTTTTTCGGCAGAGGCCATGGCCAGGCTGGCGGCATTCTTTTGTTTTGACAGGGCATTGGATAACATGGGTTTTGAGTAAGAAGTACCATCATCGACAGTTATTATGGTAACCGCTGTTTCCTTATCCAGTTTTCTGAATTCACGGGCCAGCGTGTAGCCTGCCAGACCGGAGCCAATAATTATGATGGGATCCATGTTTTTCTCTTTCCGGTTATTTTATTAAACACGTGTTTATTGTGATAATTAAAGATATTTTGATACTTATGGCAACCAATTTATTATTATCAACAATAACACCTGTATTATACGTCAAATAGTTTTAAGAATATTGTTATGAGTTCAAAGCAAACTAAATTTCTCAAAGCCCTGCAGGCTTTCTTGCCAGTCGATTCTTTGCTAACCGGCGAAGAAAGCTTACGTCCTTATGAGTGTGATGGATTATCTGCCTACAAGCAGCTGCCGCTGGCAGTTGCCTTGCCCGGTAACAAGAATGAAATTATTCGTATTATCAAGCTTTGCCAGGAATTTAAAATACCCGTGGTAACGCGGGGTGCTGGTACCGGGTTATCTGGTGGCGCTTTACCGCTGGAAAATGGTTTATTGTTGAACCTGACGCGTCTCAATAAAATTTTGAAAATTAATCCAGAAAACCGGTCTGCTGTTGTTCAGCCGGGTGTCCGTAACCTGGCAATTTCGGAAGCCGTATCAGACCACGGTTTGTATTATGCGCCGGATCCATCATCTCAGATTGCCTGTTCTATTGGCGGTAATGTGGCTGAGAATGCCGGTGGTGTCCACAGTCTTAAATACGGCTTAACCGTCCATAATATTTTAAAGCTTGAAATCATCACTGCCGAGGGAGAACTTTTAACAATCGGTAGCCAGGCTCTGGATAGTCCCGGGTATGATTTACTGGCGCTAATGACGGGTTCAGAAGGTTTGCTGGGTATTATTACCGAAATTACCGTCAAGCTTTTACCAAAACCGGAACGAACCCAGGTTTTGCTGGTTGCCTTTGATGATGTCGCCAATGCCGGCAAAGCCGTGAGTGAAATAATATCTGCCGGCATCATCCCGGCCGGACTTGAATTAATGGATTCACTTGCAATCAAGGCCGCCGAGGATTTTATCCACGCGGGTTATCCCGTAGAGGCGACGGCCATCCTGTTATGCGAAGTTGATGGCAATAGCCCGGAAGTGGACGACTATACAAAAAAAATTCATGCGTTATGCCTGCAGTGTGGTGCGACAGAGATACGCATTGCCGCCGATGAAAAAGAACAAAAAAAATTGTGGGCCGGTCGCAAGGCAGCGTTTCCGGCAATTGGTCGTTTGGCCCCTGATTATTATTGTATGGATGGCACCATCCCACGCCATTGTTTACCAGAAGTATTAAAACGGATTAGTGACATGGCCAAGGAGTATGATTTACCAGTCGCCAACGTATTTCATGCCGGTGACGGCAACCTCCACCCACTAATTCTTTATGATGCCAATATAGCCGGGCAGCTTGAAAAAACAGAACAGTTTGGTGGCCGGATACTGGAACTATGTGTTGAGGTAGGAGGTGCCATTACCGGTGAGCACGGCGTGGGTATTGAGAAAATTGATCAAATGTGTGTCCAGTTTAAGCCGTTAGAGTTGAGCCAGTTCCATGCCATTAAAGATGCCTTTGATGAGCACGGCCTGTTAAATCCCGGCAAGGCCGTACCGACACTCCACCGTTGTGCGGAACTGGGCGCTATGCATGTTCATAATGGTCAACTACCCCATCCAGAGCTAGAGCGTTTCTAGTTTTGACCGCGGGTACAACAAAAGATATCGCCAATAAACTTGCTGACCAGGTTAAAAATGCCTATAGCAACGGGTCGATACTTGGCATACGGGGTAGTGGGACAAAATCATTTCTTGGCAATTCAGACCTCGGTCAAAAAACGGCTGAATCTATCACGACAACCAAACATCAGGGCATAGTCAATTATGAGCCTAATGAGTTGGTTCTGACTGCCCGTAGCGGTACCAGGTTACATGATATCCAGAATACATTGGCGGGTAAGAATCAAATGCTGGCGTTTGAACCCCCTGCCTTTGGCGAACAAGCAACCCTGGGCGGTACGATTGCCTGCGCTTTATCCGGCCCGCGTCGTCCCTATACCGGTTCGGCCCGTGATTATGTTTTGGGTGTCCACATGATTAACGGCCGTGGTGAAACCATGAGATTTGGCGGCCAGGTAATGAAAAATGTTGCCGGTTACGATGTCTCGCGATTGATGACCGGCGCTATGGGCACATTGGGGATTATACTGGATATCAGCCTGAAAGTTTTACCGTTACCCGAAGTTGAAATGACACTGGTCCAGGATTTGACATCAATAGATGCCAGGAAACGCATGGTTGACCTGGTAAGTAAATATTCACCAATTTCGGCCATGAGTTATGTCGGGCACTTTTTATATATTCGTCTTTCAGGACCGCAATCTGCAGTTACTGCGGCGATTAAAAAAATAGGTGGTGAAACAATCCTTAACCATGAGACCTTTTGGCACGATATTCGAGAGCAACAACATCCATTTTTTAAATCAGACAAGCCGTTATGGCGTTTATCCTTACCAGTCGCCAGTGACTGGCCTGGTATCGAGGAAAAACTTAATGGTGATTGCCTGGTCGAGTGGGGCGGAGCCCAGGTATGGTTAAGTTCAGGCGAAGCACCTGAAAAAATATTCGCCCATGCGGATACTCTTGGTGGCCATGCCCGGTTATTCAGAAGTCTTAACGATGGTTTTGGTTATCGTTGTCAGCCGCTTGCGCCAGCTTTATTAAACTGGCACAAAAAAATAAAACATGTTTTTGATCCAAAGGGAATCCTGAATCCCGGGATTATGTACAAGGAAGTTTAATGCAAACCCGGCTCGCTGATTTCATCAAGCAAACGGAAGAAGGCAAACAAGCAGATGAAGTCCTGCGTCGATGTGTCCACTGTGGATTTTGTAATGCGACTTGTCCTACGTACCAAATAACAGGTAATGAGCTGGATGGTCCACGGGGACGGATTTACCTGATAAAACAGGTCCTGGAAGGTGGACAGTTCAGCAAAGAAACGCAGTTTCATCTGGATCGATGTTTACAGTGTCGCGCTTGTGAAACAACTTGTCCTTCTGGCGTGCAGTATTCAACACTATTGCGCGTGGGCCAGAAAATAATCAATGCGAAAGTCGGTAGAGCATTTCCTGCCAGGGCCATTCGCAAGATATTAAATTTTGTTTTGCTACGCCCTGAGCTATTCGGGTTATTATTAAAAACAGGTCAGCTATTCAGACCCCTGTTACCAGGAAAACTGGGCAATAAGATTCCCCGCAGGCAAAAAGTCCAAACTGTTACGCAAACCAGCGCGCATAAACGAAATGTCATTTTGCTCGATGGATGTGTCCAGCGCAGCGCAACACCCGCGACCAATGCCGCCGCTATTCGTGTACTGGATCACCTGGGGATCAGGACAGTTCGTGTACCCGGTGTAAAATGTTGTGCTGCAATTCCAGCCCATCTCGATGCGCCGGAACAGGCGCGTACGATGATTAAACAGAATATCGATGCCTGGTGGCCGCTGATTGATGATAGTACCGAGGCCATACTCAGTACGGCCAGTGGCTGTGGTTTAATGATTTCTGAGTATGTAGATTATCTGGCAGGTGACCCTGATTATCCTGAGTCAGATTATCTCGTGAAAGCAAAAAAAATAAAAATGCTGAACAAGGATTTATCAGAAATACTAACGAAAGAAAATATCAGTAAAAAATTATCTACCATTAATAATCAATCTGTCGGTTACCATGCGCCCTGTACCCAGCAACATGGACTAAAGATTAACGGCGTGGTTGAGTCAATATTAAAAGCGGCAGGTTATACACTAACAACAATTCAGGACGGTCATTTATGTTGCGGTTCCGCTGGCACATATTCAATTACCCAGCCAGTTTTGTCCCGGACTTTGCTTAATAACAAAATTAATAACCTGACCATAAATCAGCCAGATGTGGTGGCCACTGCAAATATAGGCTGCCATTTACACCTGCAAACCGCCACGAAACTGCCGGTAGTTCACTGGATAGAACTCATTGAACCCGCATTAACCCACTAGTCATCATTTGGAGCCCGGACACGGCCACGCAGGGATTTTTTCATCGCATTTCGACGCTTGTCCTGTTGACGTTTCAACAAGGTGCTTCGTTTAATTTTTGTGGCGATGCGTTTTTTGGGACGGGAACATACACTACCAATTAAAACTTGCAGGCGATTTAAGGCAACTTGTTTATTTTTTAGCTGGCTGCGGGATTCCTGTGCCTTGATAATAATAACCCCGTCTTTGGTGATGCGTGTATCTTGCAGGGCCAGTAACCTGTTTTTATAAAGAACAGGCAGGCTCGAGTTACGTATATCAAAACGTAAGTGCACCGCGCTGGAGACTTTATTAACATTTTGACCGCCGGCACCCTGGGCGCGAATTGCACTAAATTGAATGTCGCGATACTTGATAAAAATTTTGGGTGTGATCTGAAACATGGTGTATTCTAGCATTCTGACCAGCCATGATCTGCCCAGCGCTGTCATGGAGCCCAAAAATCACGGTAATTGTGTCAGATACGATCCGGTCAGATTCCAGCATATCTGCTATAATCACACACGGTTGTAGATTAATTTTAAACTGGAGATTACCCATGGCACGAGCAAGCGCAAGACATATTCTTGTCGAAACCGAGGAACAATGTGAGGATTTAAAGAAACAAATCGCTGGCGGCACTGATTTCGCCGAAGTCGCAAAAGAACATTCCAAGTGCCCATCAGGCAAGAGTGGTGGTGATTTAGGTGAATTTGGTCAGGGCCAGATGGTGCCTGAGTTCGACAAAGTAGTATTTAACGATGATCTGAACGTGGTCCATGGCCCGATCAAGACCCAGTTTGGTTTTCACTTACTGGAAACCACCAGTCGAACTGATTGATTATTTTAATAAGTAATCAAATGAAATAACAAAAGGGCTGATTCGTCAGCCCTTTTTTATGTCTACTTTAAGTTGATGAAATATTAACCTACATCAGGCCAGCAATTCCTTTACCTTCCTGGCCCGTTCGGCGTTTTTTTCTTCATCTTTCATATCAACGGCCTCCGGGATAGACATGCCTTTTTGCACCGCCAGTCGTTGTCCAATCCTGTCCAGCCAGTCTTGCAAATGGTCCAGGCCATCAATATTCACACCAATATAATCATAGGCCACAGCCCAGGGATAAGTAGCGATGTCGGCAATCGAATAGTCACCGGCCAGGTATTCATTGTCAGCCAGCTGTTTATTTAAAATCTCTAACAGGCGCCGGCTTTCATGCTGGTAACGATCGATAGCGTATTGAATTTTTTCCGGTGCGTAACGAAAAAATACACCGGCTTGCCCCATCATGGGTCCGATACCGGCCATTTGAAACATTAACCACTGCACCACCCGTGAGCGCGCTTGAATATTTTCCGGGGTGTTCGTGGGTAAAAACTTGCCGCATTTATCTGCCAGGTAAATCAGGATAGCGCCGGATTCAAATACTGCAAAATCGCCACCACCATTGCCAGGGTCGCGATCGACAATCGTCGGGATGCGACCATTGGGATTAAGCTTTAAATAATTTTTCTTTTTTTGTTCCCCCAGCCCCAAATCAATGGGCATGACTTGATAATCCAGGCCGGATTCTTCAAGCATAATGGAGGCCTTGAAACCATTGGGCGTGGCCGCGGTATAGAGTTCTATCATTAATATGTATCCCACTAGATTAATTTCGTTTTGCATACGTTCCCCTAAAATCCTGGCGTTAGCAAGTTAGGTTGGGATGAGCTCATGGGCCGATCATGGCCTTGAGCCTGATCCAGGCATTAGGTGCTATATACAAGTATTTCTGCCGAAGTTTAAAAAATACAGCATAAAAACGGGCTCAAATCATATAAATTAGAATATTTGCTTTTGATTAACCGGCACCAAAGAGGTTATATTTAATGTTAAACTCGAAATAAATGGATTATTCAGGTCGTTAATCGTACAGATGGTTAGTGTAGCGCGCAAAACCACGGAGGAGTTATGGAAATTAGTCTCACGCTTGTTTTGGATATAGCTGCGGTTGTAGTAATGCTTTACTGTTTATGGTCTGTCATCGCCCAGAAAAAAAATATTCCTGGTGGCAAGATTGGTGCAAAATGGAATATTCTCACCGGTTTGGTGGTTTTCTTTTCGTTGGGTTACCTGGCCATGCCGTTTTTTAGTGAAATTTCACCGGAGGTGCTCAGGCTGATTATCTCGGTAGTATTTTTCTTCGGTGCGGTATATGTGCTGATTACAATTAATTTACTCAGGTCGATTATAAAAGTACTGGTACAATAAGCGACTCAACACGATTAGATAAAAATTTTAGATGTAGATCATGGAACAAACGACAGTATTAAAGAAAACAGTAAAAGGTGTTGAAGAGCTCAAGACAAGAAAATACAACTTGTCCCAGGCCTTGCGCATGGTATTAATACTCATTGACGGCAAATCAAACGTCGCCGCCCTGAAGAAAAAAGCCATTAGTCTTGCGGAACTTGAAGACTATCTCCAGGATCTCGTCACCGGGGGATATGTCCAGGATCAAAACAAATTTACCACTGATGCGCCTGCGCCTAGTGTTGTCGGAAAAACTGGCAATGAATCACCAACGACCATGGCCAAGTGGGAAATTGTTGGCATGGTTCGAGACGTTGTCGGCGCAGAATTTGGCGAGCGCGCAACAAAACGTTTTATGGAAATCGACGACACACAAAAGGCCTTAAGCAAAGCGCTCGATCAATGTTTTGAATATATCGAGTTAACGATCGATGGTAAAAAAGCAAAAACAGTTAAACAAAAAGGCGCTGACATTCTCAAAAAACTTTAAACCGTCGCTATCTGGTGGTTTCTTAAAGTCTTGTTAATCCTTGGCCATGCATTTGGTCGAATATCTGCAAATACATCTCCATAGAGAATCCACCATTTTTTATTCTAAACCTGATCCAGGTCATTGTTATTAATCCGCCTATTAAGTATTGTAGTTACGAGAGGTTGGATTAATTCTTTAATATTGAATGACTTACAGTTACACCGGTACTTATTGACGAGAAAGCGACCTTAGGGATACAGTGAGAATGCGCAGCAGGTTAGCTATTGAATGATAGCCCCCCAGCAAAGGAGGATTAGCCGTGTCGAAACTGTTTCTGAATGGCAAAGGAGGGATCTTGAAAAATAGTCATTATATTATTGCTATTGCAGGTATCCTGATTATAGGGATTTTCAATATCCCGATCTCATTCACGTCCAGTGGTGGCATCATTAATCATTCTGGCAACCCACTTGCAGGTGGTGGCGCGACTTGCAGCAACTGTCATTCAGGCGGTGTTTTACCCTCGGTCAGCATTACTGGCCCTACCAGTGTTCAGCCTTCTTCGACAAGCACCTTTACGTTTACCATGACTGGTGGCCAGCAGAATATCGGCGGACTGGATATTAGTGCGCAAGGCGGTACTTTAATCAGCACCCAGGCCAATACACGGTTACTCTCTGGTGAGCTAACTCATCAGCAGCCAGCTGTTGCAGCAACAAATGGAAATGTATCCTGGTCTTTTGACTGGACAGCACCTGCAGTAGGCGGCAATTACACTTTGTATGGTGCTGGGCTGTCTGCCGATGCCAACGGCGGCACCAGCGGTGATGGCGGCAGCACGGCAGTTTTGCTAGTGACTGTTTCTACCGGAGCCGCCCAGGCGCCAGTTGCGGCAATCAAGGCCCCGTTAACCGCGCCTGTCGCAGTGACTGTTACCTTTGACGGTTCCGGGTCAACTGATGTTGATGGCACGATAACTCAATATGATTGGGATTTTGGTGATGGCACAGTCGCCACGGGTGCTATCGCTACCCATAGTTTTGCGGTAGCCGGCACTTATACGACGACCCTGAAGGTAACCGACGATACTAATCTAACCAACAAGACCTTCGTTGATATCACGATTGGCGGCGCCATGATTCCGTCAGCCAATCCCGGCGGCCCCTATACCGGTGAACCAACAGTGGTGATTAATTTTGATGCCTCGGGCTCAACCCATGATTCCGCGATTACCCGTTATCTCTGGGATTATGGTGATGGTAGCGCGTTTGTAACGACAACTACGCCGGCTGTGTCACATACTTATGCGACCCAGGGCAGTTATACACTGACAGTGGCCGTACAGGATGCAAGTTTCATGACCGGTGTTGCCACCACCACGGTTACAGTCGCGGGTGCACCACCACCAACGACAGGTGAAGAGTATTACAACGCCTACTGCCTGTCGTGTCATGGCCCAAATGGTGATGGCGGTCTATACGAAGAGGTTCGCAATAAATCTGCCAGCGACATCAATAAAGCGATTGCCAAGGAACCAGAAATGCAATCAATTGTATTACCAGGCGGTGCCGCGGAATTAATCGCTGAGTATCTGGCTGACATGAAAATGAAATAATTTATTTAGAAGGTGATGACCATGAACAGGATAATACACAGGATAAAACAAATCACACTGGTGCTGATCCTGAGTTTTGCTGTGGTTGGCTGTTATGAAAGCAGTAGCGATAACCTGCACAGCACGGTGATAGTAGACGATGGCGGCGGCGCTCCCATCGGATCAGTTGTGAACGGTAAAATCTACTATCAGTCCAACTGCAGTTCCTGCCACGCAGCCGGTGCCGATGATACCACCACGGCATTTGGTTCCTCAGACCTCAGCCAGAAACAGGGTCTGATTGCTAATGACATGTCTGCGCTTGACCCAACAAATAAAATGATGACCCAGCTTAACGATGTGAGTCAGCAGCGTGTTGATGATCTTGTGGCTTACTTGGCGACGTTGTAACTGACAGGAGCAGGTAAAACCAGTTAAACTACTCCGCACCAATAAGAATGTCCGTTCTAAACAGGGCACGAGGAGACCGGGAAAATGTACCATTCTGCGCGTAGTTATATTTATCAAATAATCTACATCACTATTTTATTATCAGTATCGATGTCTGCCCCGGCGGCCGACCCGGTTAATAGCCAAAATAATAATACCCAGAATAAAAAAGAAATCAGCTATTCCAAAAAGGGCGCTGATACCTGCCTCAAATGCCATGATGAGGATAACGAATATCCTGTCTTACCGTTATTTTATACCAAGCATGGTGAGCGTGGTGATGCCCGGACACCTATGGCTGGACTGCAATGTGAGACCTGTCATGGTCGTGGTGGCGATCACCAGAAAAAAACAAAAAAAGGTGAAAAAAAGGCCCCGATACGGGCATTTGGCTCAAAGGCCTGGACGCCACCCGCCGAACAAAATAAAGTTTGCATGAGTTGTCACAATGATCATACCCGGGCTAACTGGCAGGGCGGTATTCATGAAGATGCGGGTGTTGTTTGTGCCGACTGCCATACCGTTCATACCCGCAGTGATCCTATGTTGCAGGCCCGGACCCAGACAGAAAAATGTGTCTCCTGTCACCTAAAACAACGGGCAGAATTCCAGCGTACCTCAACACACCCGGTGCGTTTTGACAAAATTCGCTGTTCCCAGTGCCACAATCCCCACGGTACGTTTAATGAAAAGCTGGTTAAAACACCAAACACCAACGAGCTTTGTTATACCTGCCATGCTGAAAAACGTGGACCATACTTGTGGGCCCATGCCCCGGTACAGGAAGACTGCACAATTTGTCATAGCCCCCACGGATCGGTTTATGGCTCGTTACTAAAGAAAATTCCGCCATTATTGTGCCAGTCTTGCCATGCCTCGGGCGGTCACCCCAGTACTGCCTATAATGGCAGTGGCCTGCCGGGTGGGACACCAAACCAGTTTCTGTTATCAAAAAGTTGCTTGAACTGCCACTCCAGGATACATGGCAGCAATCATCCATCGGGCGTGAAGTTATTACGTTAGTATTTTATGGCTTTAAGGATAACATCGATAACAGGACGAGAAGCAGGTGAAATGTAACAAGTATTAAGTGAATTTTTATCAGGAGCATCACCATGATTAAAAAAACTAAAAAAAGTTTTTACATGCTGATAGCGTTACTGTTGGCGGCACAACCAGTGCTTGCCGACCCCGAGATAGTCAACTCTAATTTGACTGCTGAAGAAATTGCAGTACTTATGGACCCCGATCTTAGTACCGAAGAAATAGCAGCACTCAAGAAAAAATGGAAATGTAAATACTGCCCCGATGCATCCGAAGAACCCTGGTATTTGCAAATCGATGCCGGTCTTGGTTATGTCAGCAATGATTCCTACCAGTTTGGTCAATACAACGGCCTGAATAAAAAAGGTGTATTCGCGGTTCTAAATTTTGACAGCCAGTATCGCGATGGCAGTGGCAATTATTTTAAGGCAAGAGGCGACCGGCTGGGCCTGGATAATCGTTCCCTGGAACTGGAAGGCGGCAAGCAGGGAACATATAAACTTAAATTATTATACGATCAACTATACAAGTACGACGAAGACACTGGCCGCACCCCCTATAGCGGCGGTGCAAACCAATCACTACCATCTAGTTGGGTGGCAGCACCGGATACTTCCGGATTCACGACCATAAATGAGAGCCTGCGGGATGCAGACTTATACACCCAGCGCCAGAACATTAAACTGGGTGCAACCTATAACCAGAGCAGTCGAATTTCCTATGACCTGAATTTTGATCGCCAGGCCAAGGAAGGCCGGCAAAGTTTTGGTGCAGCTATTGGCTCCAACTTTGCGCAGGCTCGCTCTGCGATTCTGGCCGCGCCTGTAGACTATGTAACAGACCAGGTGGGTTTGGCAGCCAACTATAAAGGTAATGATTTTTCAGGCCGGCTCGCTTTTATCAACTCCAGTTTTCGTAATGCCAATGAATCACTGCGATGGCAGAATGCTTATACCGAGCCAGCCGGACCACCACCTGTGACCGTAGGCCAGGCAGCGACTGATCCTGACAATGATATGCAACAGTTGATGCTGACAGTCAATTACCACGGTGTCGACAAACTGAACCTGGCCGGATATTTTTCTTACGGGCGTATGACCCAGGACCAGGATTTTTTACCCTACACTATAAATAGCGCGGTGGGTGCCTCGGCCTTACCAGTTGCATCCCTGGGTGGTGAAATTATTGCCAACACCGGCACATTAAAAGCTAACTGGCGCTTTCTTCCCCGGACGCGACTGAATATTTTATATGATTACCAGGAACAGGTTAATAATACAAAATCAAACCAGTATGATTATGTCATCGCGGACACCACACTATCTGCAAACCCACGAATAAATCCCGCCTACAGTTTCAGGAAACAAAGATTTAAGTTTGATCTGGGCCATCGTTTTGAGAATAAAATAAAACTGGATGGCGGGGTAAAATATGTTACCAGGGATCGCACTTTCCAGGCCGTCGAAAAACAAAAAGAAACCGGCCTGTGGGCGGCCATCGGCAATAGTATTAGTGATGCAGTCCACGCCCGGCTCAAGGTAGAGGCCAGCGACCGCAAGGTAGACGACTACCAGCAAATCCCGGTACTAACACCGCCGGAAAATACCTTAACCCGAAAGTATAATATGGCCGATCGCAAAGGTAATAAGGCAGCTATCAATCTCACTTATTCCGGAATTGAGAGCCTGGTTTTGGGTCTGCAAGCGGATACGGCAGTTTATGATTACACTGATTCCGAGATCGGCCTGACCGACCTCAGTGAAACAGGCATCGGCCTTGATGCACAGTACATGATAAATGAGGCTATATCGGTGACGATTTATGCCCAAAACACCCGTTACCAA